>NZ_DASURI010000808.1:0-4689 GCF_036280135.1 Longimicrobium sp. | reverse complement strand
CGGGCGCGCCGCACCCGGCGGGGACGCCACGGAATCCGCCACGCTCACGTCCGCGCCGCCTCCAGCGCGGCCACGATGCGCTCCGCCGCGCGCCCGTCCCACCCCTCCGGCACGCGCGCGCCGGGCGCCGCGCGGCCGCTGGCCCGCGCCTCGCGCGCCGCGGCGAAGACGCCGTCCGCCGTCAGGGGCCACGGCGCCATGCGGTTCGTCCCCTCCGTGAGGGTGACGGGGCGCTCCGTCTGCTCGCGCAGGGTCACGCAGGGCACGCCCAGGTACGTCGTCTCCTCCTGCACGCCGCCCGAGTCCGTGAGCACCACGGCCGCCGCGTCCGCCAGCGACTGCATCTCGCGGTAGCCCAGCGGCTCCATCACCGTCAGCCCCTGCAGCGCCGGCGCCAGGCCGAACTCGTCCACGCGGCCGCGCGTGCGGGGGTGCAGGGGAAGGACGACGGGCAGCTCGCGCGAAACGGCCTGCAGGGCGCCCAGGACGGCCCCCAGGTTCGCCGCGTCGTCCACGTTGGAGGGGCGGTGCAGCGTCGCCAGGGCAAACCCGCCGCGGGGCAGCCCCAGGGTGCCGGGCAGGTCCAGGGCGCGGGCGGCGTCCAGCTGCGCCACGAGCGTGTCGATCATCACGTTGCCCACGAACACGGCCCGCTCCGCGGGGATCCCCTCCGCCACGAGGTTGGGGTGCGCGTCGCGGGAGGGCGTGAGGAGCAGGTCGCTCAGCCGGTCGGTGAGCACGCGGTTCACCTCCTCGGGCATGCGCCAGTCGTGGCTGCGCAGCCCCGCCTCCACGTGCGCGATGCGGCAGCCCAGCGCCTCGCGGAGCTTGGCCGCCACGAGGGCGCAGGCCAGGGTGCCGTTCACGTCGCCCACGACCACCAGCCAGTCCGGCCGCTCGGCGGCGAGGACGGGCTCGAACGCCTCCATCACCCGGGCCGTCTGCACGGCGTGGCTGCCGCCGCCCACACCCAGGTGGTGGTCGGGCGCGGGGATGCCCAGGTCCATGAAGAACGCGTCGGACATCCGCGCGTCGTAGTGCTGCCCCGTGTGGACGAGGACGGGGTGGTGCCCGGCCCGCCGGAGGGCGGCGAGCACGGGCGCGACCTTCATGAAGTTGGGCCGCGCCCCCGCCACGACCATCACCCGCATCCGCCCCGCCCCGTTCCGCGCCGCATCACGCTCCGTATCCATTCACGCCGGCCCCGCCGCGCGGAAAAAATCGTCCCCTCGTCCCCTCGTACCCCGCACCTTCGTACCGCCCTCCCTCAGTCGCCGTTCTCCGCCAGCACCGTGCGCTCGCGCAGGGGCGGCACGCACTCCGGCACCAGGTCGCGGATGGCGTCCAGGATGTCGGTGCGCGAGCCCACGGCGGCCGCGGCGGCCAGGCGGTCCAGCCCCGACATCAGCGCGTGCGGCTCCGGCTCGGCCGTCTGGACGATGCGCACCTTGCTGATGGAGGTGGGAATGGTCATCTCCCGCTCCGACATCAGCTCCTCGTGCAGCTTTTCGCCCGGCCGCAGCCCCGTGAAGACGATGGGCACGTCCGTGTACGGCTCCAGCCCCGACAGGCGGATGAGGTTCTCCGCCAGCTCCACGATGCGCACGGGCTCGCCCATCTCCAGCATGCAGATGCGCCCCGTGGCGTTGGCCAGCGCCGACGCCTGCAGCACCAGCTGCACGGCCTCGGGGATGGTCATGAAGTAGCGCGTGACCTCGCGGTCCGTCACCGTGATGGGCTGCCCGGCCGCCAGCTGCTTCTTGAAGAGCGGGATGACGCTGCCGTCGCTGCCCAGCACGTTGCCGAAGCGCACGGCGCGAAAGTCCGTCTGGCTTTCGCGCAGGGCCGGCCAGCCCAGCACGATCTGCTCGGCCAAGCGCTTGGTGGCGCCCATGACGCTGGACGGGTAGACGGCCTTGTCGGTGGAGATGAGGACGAACTTGTCCGCGCCATAGCGCGCCGCCGCCTGGGCCACGCACAGCGTGCCCAGCACGTTGTTGCGCACGGCCTCCACGGGGTTGTCCTCCATGAGCGGCACGTGCTTGTACGCCGCCGCGTGAAAGACGAAGTCCGGCCGGTGCCGCGCGAAGATGGACTCGATGCGGGCGTGGTCCGTGACGTCGGCCACGATGGGGATCACGTCCAGGGCCGGGTGCAGCGTGCGCAGCTCCAGGTTGGCGAAGTACAGCGGGCTCTCCGCCTGGTCCAGCACGATGAGCCGCTTGGGGTTGAACGTGGCCACCTGCCGCGCCAGCTCGTTGCCGATGCTCCCCGCGCCGCCCGTGACCAGCACCGTGCGCCCCTCCAGGTCGCCCTGGGGACCGTCCAGGTCCAGCTCGATGGCCTCGCGCCCCAGCAGGTCCTCGATCTCCACGTTGCGCAGCTGGCCCAGCCGCGCCCGCCCGTCCAGCAGCTCGCGGATGGAGGGGACGATCTTGAAGTCCAGCTCGGTGCGCAGGCACGCCTCCACGATGCGCCGCATCTCCTTGCGGGTGGCGCTGGGGATGGCGATCACCAGCTGCTGGATCCCCGCCTTGCGCGCCAGGTCGTCTAGGTCCGCCACGGTGCCCAGCACGGGAATGCCGTGCAGGCGCATGCCCACCTTGGCCGGGTCGTCGTCCACCATGGCCACGGGCGACAGCTCCGACTCGCCCTCGCGCTGCGTCTCGCGCAGCAGCCGCTCCGCCCCCGTGCCCGCGCCGATGATGAGCGTGCGCCTGCCCCGCGGGGCGCGCCACGGCACCAGCCGCTCCTCGCGAAAGGCGCGCACAGCGAACCGCACGCCGCCAAAGAGGATCAGGGCCGTCACCCAGTCCAGCACCAGCACGGACCGCGGCAGCCCCGAGACGGAGCCGGGGCCCTGCAGGTCTCCCGTCATGAAGAGGGCCAGCACGAGCAGCACGCTGCTGAGCGTGTTGGCCCGCACCAGGTCCACCAGGTCGCGCATGCCCACGTGGCGCCACCACCCGTGGAACAGGCCAAAAAGGGCAAAGCAGGCAAGGCGCAGCACCACCAGGTACGGCAGCGTGCGCCAGAACAGGTCCACGTACACCTGCGGCGGCCGAAAGTCGAACCGCAGCGCGAATGCCCCGTAGTAGGCCAGGGGGATGAGCAGCAGGTGCAGCGCCAGCACGATGGGCCGGCGAAGCCGAATCAGGAGAGCGGGGAGCATCGAGACGCGCTGAGGTTTCGTCCAAGGGTCCGGCGGACGCGAGAAAAGGCGTCCGGGCCGGGAGTACCGCCGGCGCGGGAGGAACTGCCACGCGCCGCGCCTGCACCCTTCGTGCCGCCGCCGAACATCGTCCACTTCGGCGCGGGCCCCGCGCGCGGCGGGGCGGCGCACCGTTCATTCCTCCGTCCGCCGTCCCTGCAGCAGGCAAGCGGCGGAGGGGGCGCGGTTACAGGCGCGCGAACTGCCGCGCCCAGTAGCTGATGATCATGTCCGCACCGGCCCGCTTGATGGCCGTGAGCGCCTCCACGTGGGCCCGCGGCCCGTCGATCCACCCGTTGGCCGCGGCCGCCTCGATCATGGCGTACTCGCCGCTCACGTGGTACGCACAGACGGGGTAGCCCGTGGCCTCCTTGACACGGTGGATGACGTCCAGGTACGCCATCGCCGGCTTGACCATGACGGCGTCCGCGCCCTCGTCCACGTCCAGGGCCGCCTCGCGCAGGGCCTCGCGCACGTTGGCGGGGTCCATCTGCGCCGTGCGCCGGTCGCCGAACTGCGGCACCGACTCGGCCACGTCGCGAAACGGGCCGTAGAAGGCGGACGCGTACTTGACCGCGTACGACAGCAGGGCCGTGTGCGAAAAGCCCGCCCCGTCCAGGGCCGCGCGGATGGCGCCCACCCGGCCGTCCATCATGTCCGACGGCGCCACGACGTCGGCGCCGGCGGCCGCGTGCGTCACGGCCATGCGGGCCAGCAGCTCCACCGTGGAGTCGTTGTCCACGTCGCCCCCGCGGATGAGGCCGCAGTGCCCGTGGCTGGTGTACTCGCACAGGCACACGTCCGTCATCACCACCAGCCCCGGCAGCTCGGCCTTGAGCCGGCGCACGGCGCGCTGCACCACGCCGTCCTCGTCGTAGCCCGACGTGCCTTCCTCGTCCTTGTGGGCGGGGATGCCAAAGAGCAGCACCCCGCCGATCCCCAGCTCCGCCGCCTCGCGGGCGTCGCGCAGCAGCTCGTCCTCGGACGTCTGCTCCACGCCCGGCATGGAGCCGATGGCGCGCCGCACCCCCGTGCCCTCCACGACGAACAGCGGGAGGATCAGGTCCGACGGGTGGACCACGGTTTCCCGCACCAGGGAGCGGATGGGCTCCGTGCGCCGCAGCCGGCGCGGGCGGTAGGCCGGAAACGTTGGCATTCTGACCTTCTTTATCTTCAGCCGCGCATCCGCGGCGTCACGATTGTGGCTGCGGGCGCGCACGGATGCCCCGGCGCGCCCCTCAACGTGCAAACATCCGTATTCGGGACAGGTCCCGCGCGGATGCGTCTGTCCGTCCCCTCCGCGGCGATCCTGCCGATCCGCGGACGGGCTCCGGTCCGTTCAGAAGAAGACGGAGACGGTGGCGTCCAGGGCCCGCTCGCTCCAGCCGTCGCCCGATTCGTACCGGGCGGCGGCGCGCGCCTCCGCGTGGGGGCGCAGCCGGTACGCCGCCTCGGCGCGGAACCCCGTGCCGTGCCCC
>NZ_DASURI010000807.1:0-5353 GCF_036280135.1 Longimicrobium sp. | reverse complement strand
GCCGGCGATGGCTGCCGGGCTGACTGATCGTTGCTGGACCGTTCAGCATCTGCTCTCGATGGTCGTGCCTCCTACGAGGCATCAACCATGAACGGGTACATGACCCACTTTCGCACTTTCGCACTTTCGCACTTTCGCACTGGTTCACGGATGACGGAGACGCGGCCGCGGGGCTGGGAGGTGATCAGGGAGGAGCCGGAGGGGGATTTCGAGGTCTTTCGCGCGCGGGCCCTGCACGTCCGCTCGCCCGAGGACGGCTCGGAACATACGTTCCACGTGGCCGACGCGCCCGACGGGGTGGCCGTCATCGCCCTGACGGCGGACGGAGAGCTGGTGATGGTGGAGCAGTGGCGCCACCCCGTGCAGCGCGTGACGCTGGAGCTGCCCAGCGGCATCATCGACCCGGGCGAATCGCCCGAAGCGGCGGCCGTCCGCGAGCTGCGGGAGGAGACGGGGTACGCGGGCGGCCCGCCGGAGCGCGTGGGGTGCCTGGTGCTGAACCCCTCGTGGCAGACCACGCGCGTGTACGCCGTCGTCATCCGCGACGCGCGCCGCGAGGGCGAAAAGGAGCTGGACGAGGGCGAGGACACGCGCGTGTGCTGCATTCCCTTGGGCGACGCCCGGCGGCGCGTGCTGGCGGGAGACGTGGACGCCGCGCCCACGGTGGGGGCGCTGGCCCTGTTCGGCTGGTGGACCGAGGCGCTCGACGCGGGGTAGGATCCTAATCCGTTCGAAACGGATGTATGCTTGCGAAGGGCACCGCCACGCGCTTTCTTGTGCTGGATTGTCCTTGACGTAGCCGTAAGGAGCCATGTTCGTGTTCATCTCCCACCTGACGGTGCCCGAAGCGGACCACTCCGAGCTGGAGCGCCACTTTCGGGAGCGCTCCCGCCTGGTGGACGGGTTCCCGGGCTTTTTGTACCTGCAGCTCATGCGGCCGCAGGCGGGCGATGCAACACACACGTTCCTCACGGCGTGGGAAAGCCGCGACGCGTTCCGCGCCTACATGGGCAGCCGCGAGCACTCCATCTCGCACAGCCGCGAACCGGGAGAGATCATGGACCGTACGGCGGTGCGCCACGAGGCGTTCGAGGTGCTGATGGACTCGCGCGCGGAGCCCGAATGGCGCAGCTGAGCCACGCGGGGCGCGCCGCCGCGGCGCTGCTGGAGCACAGGGAGGCGATCGCACGGGCCGTGACGGCGCGGCTCTTCGAGGAGATGCCGGAGCTGCTGGACAAGTACGGCCAGCGTGGCTGGGACAAGTGCCTGCAGGACATGCGGCACACGGTGGACCACCTGGCGCCGGCCGTGGAGCTGGAGTCGCCGGCCATGTTCGTGCGCTTTGCCGAGTGGTGCGACGGCGTGCTGCGCGCCCGCAACGTGCCCACCAACGAGCTGGTGCGCTGCCTGGAGCTCATGCGCGACGACGTGGCGGGACGCATGCCGGCGGAGCAGTCGGCCGCCGTCGCCAAATCGCTGGAGGCCGGGCTGGGGGCGCTGCGGGGCGTGCCCTCGGAGGCCGTTTGACGGCCGAGGAGGTGCGGACGCGCTACCTGGACGCCGTCCTGGCCGGCAGCCGCCGCGAGGCGTTCGGGGTGGTGGAGCTGGCGCGGACGGAGGGGCTGGGCATTCGCGCCCTGTACCTGGACGTCTTTCAGCCCGCCATGCGCGAGGTGGGCCGGATGTGGCAGGAGAACCGCATTACCGTGGCCGACGAGCACCTGGCCACGGCCATCACCCAGGCGTCCATGGCGCGGCTGTACGAGGAGCTGTTCCGCGCCTCGCCGGAGCCGGGGCCCCTGCTGGTGGCGGCGTGCGCGGACCAGGAGCGGCACGAGCTGGGACTGAGGATGATCTGCGACGTGCTGGAGATGGAGGGATGGGACACGGTCTTCCTGGGCGCGTCGGTGCCCGTGGAGGACCTGGTGCGGATGGTGGAGGCGCGGCGTCCCCAGGTGGTGGCGCTCAGCGCCAGCATCACGCCGCACGTGGCGCGCGTGCGCGAGGCCATCCAGGCCATCCGCGACGCACGGACGGAGGACCCGCCGCTGATCGCGGTGGGAGGGCGGGCGTTCATCGAGGACCCCACCCTGGCGACACGGCTGGGCGCGGACCTCACCGCGAAGGACGCGGTCGAGGCGGCCGAGCGATTGAAGGAAAGGTTCGCCGCATGAACACCCCGTCGGCCCTCGGGCTGCACCCGCTGCTGCGCGGCTTTCCCGGCATTGTGCTGGAGCTGCGCCGCGACGGCGTCGTCGTGGAAAGCAACGGCGCGCTGGAGCGTGTGCTGGAGCGGGGGGTGGCGGGCGGGCCCTTTGGCACCGTGCTGGACACGGCGTCGCGGCGCAAGCTGGACACCATCCTCACCCGCGGCCCCGACGAGCCCGGCCGGCAGCCCACCCCGTGGGAGCTCATGCTGGAGGGCCGCGACACCGTGGAGCCGCACTCCTTCTACCCCGTGTGGGACGAGGACGGCGGGCGCCTGTGGCTGGTGGAGTGCCCCCGCGACCCGCGCTTTGACCAGCTGTACGAGGAGCTGGCGGCCGTCAACAGCGAGCAGGCCAACACGCAGCGGCAGCTGGCCAAGGAAAAGGCCCGCCTGTCCCGCGCCCTGGACGAGCTGGAGCGCGAGTTCAGCGAGAACGAGCGCCTGTCGCGGGCCCTGCAGGCGCAGAACGAGGAGATGGAGGCGCAGAACGAGGAGCTCCTGGCCATGACCGAGGAGCTCCACGCGGGCCAGGACCAGCTGCTCAGCAGCAACCAGCAGCTGGAGCGCCGCAGCCGCGAGCTGCAGATCGCGCTCTCGGCCCGCAACCGCTTCTACGCGGCCATGAGCCACGAGCTGCGCACGCCCATCAACGCCGTCATGGGCTACAACGACCTGCTGCTGGCGGAGGTGTGGGGCCCGCTCAACGAAAAGCAGGAGCTGGCCGTGGAGCGCTCGCAGCGCGCCGCGCGCCACCTGCGCGAGCTGGTGAACGACGTGCTCGACATCTCCCGGCTGGAGTCCGGGCGAATGGACGTGGAGACGGAGGACGTGCGGCTGCCGGAGCTGGTGGGCGACCTGTTCGAGACGCTCAAGCCCCTCACCGAAAGCGCGCGCACGGAGCTGCACCTGGTGCAGGAGGACGGCGTGCCCGTGGTGCAGACGGACCCGCGCCGGCTGCGGCAGATCCTGATGAACCTGCTTTCCAACGCCATCAAGTTCGGCGAGGGCTCGCCCGTGTGGGTGCGCATCAGCCGGGGGCGGGGCGGCGGGGCGCTGCTGGAGGTGACGGACGGCGGCCCCGGCATCGCCGAAGAGGACCAGGCGCGCATCTGGGACGAGTTCGTGCAGCTGGACCGCGGCGACAACCTGTCCGGCGCGGTGGAGGGCACGGGCCTGGGGCTGCCCATCGCGCGGCGCCTGGCCACGGCGCTGGGCGCCTCGCTGGACGTGAGCTCCACGGTCGGCCTAGGCACGACGTTCCGCCTGGCCCTCCCGCAGTCCGCGCCGAAGAGTGCGTGAGGACGGCAGTCCGAAAGTGCGTGAGTGCGTGAGTGCGTGAGTGCGAAAGTGCGAAAGTGAGCCGGTCGGAATGCCTGCCGGTGCGCACGCACTTCGGCCCGTTGTCATCCTGAGGGGGCCTCGCGGGACCTGACGATCCTGGATGCGTGCGGCCCCAGAGGATCGGCCTCTACGCCTGAACCGCGAGCGGATGACGCGGGCCGGATCCATCCCGCGGAGCAGGAGCCGAGCACGGGAGAGAAGATCCGTCGGTCGGCGCCAGAGAGGATGCACGGAGGAGGATCACGCGGCGCCTCCCCCAGGAAATCAACGGGACGGATCGCGCGGGTGAGCGAGGCCCCTGCGCACACCCCGGCGATTGATGCCGGTTGCGGATCTGATCCGGTAAGGCCGTCCCTCGGCCGGAGCGAATGAATTCGCCGCTGGAAAGTCGCGAAGTCCGCCTGCGCGGACTGCCCCAGCCGAGGAGGCGCCACGTGCACCGGGGCGGACTCCGGGGGGCTGGAACGCGGCCTGTGTGCACAAAAGCGACGTGCGGCAGGAGCTGTCGGCGAAGGCCGACATCGCGCAGTCAGAGCCGCGAATTCATTCGCCGGGGCTGGGGCCTCGCGACGCCGATTCAGATCCGCAACTGTCATGAAGCGCGGCCGACAACGCGATGTCGGCCTTCGGCGACGGGTCCGGACCGGGCGAGTGCCGTGGGATGCACAGAGCCCGAGCGACTGGATTCGCGCACGAAGCGGGAGAGCCGTGCGAGAGGGACGCGTCGGGACGAATCCGTCGCCACATCCGCCCATCCGCACCGGACGACCATTCGCGCGCGGTGGGGGGCGCTTGCGGAGCGGTGGCACAAACCCTTCTCTTGCCATCCGGCATCCAAACACGCGAACACCTTTCGGACGCAGCCCGGGTCCGCGACCATCCATCGGAACGCGCATGTCGCAGCACCACCCCAAGCAGCACCCGCCCCAACCCGCCGACGGGGAGCACGCCCCCCGCGCGGGCGACCGGCGCGGCACCGACCGCCGTCGCGTGGAGCGGCGCGCGCCCCCGCCCATGTGGCGGCGGCCGTGGGCGCTCGTCTCGTACGGCGTCGTGGGCGCGTTCGCCCTGGTGCTGCTGTGGAACACCGCCACCCGCCGCGACGAGCCCCAGGGCGCCCGCGACGAGGCGCTCGTGGAAAAGCAGCCCACCACGGGCACCGTCGTGGCCGCAGACAACCCGCAGGCTACGGCCTCGGGCACGGAGGACGCGTACGGGTCCGCCGGCTTCGAGCGCCTGGTGGTGCAGGGCGAGGGCGCCGTGGGCAAGGTGGTGCGCACGGAGCTGTACTGCGAGGCGCCGCAGAACTTTACCGTCATCCAGGGCCACACGGCCCCGCGCTCCGTGGCCTCGCTCATCCAGGAGGGCCGCGTGCCCGCCGCCCGCTGCCGCTGGGGCGCCCCCTCCGAGCCCCGCCGCGAGGAGTTCCTGCTCATCGTCCCCCCGGACCTGGTGGACGAGTTCTCCGCCGCGCCCGTGGTGCAGGACAACTTCGTGGAGCGCCGCCGCGTGCGCGCCGAGGTGGAGTGGGTGGGCCGCTCGCAGACGCTGGCCCTGCGCACCGCCGGCGTCTTCCGCGGCCTGGTGGCGCAGTAGCCTTCCGATCCACTTGCAATCCGACGACATGAACCACCGAGTCACGCTGGCCGCGGCGGCGCTCCTGGCCGTTCCCGCGGCCGCGTCCGCGCTGTCCGCGCAGAGCGACGCCCTGCTGGAGCGCGCGCGCCGCATTCACGCCGCGTCGCCCCTGATCGACGGGCACAACGACCTGCCCTGGGAGATCCGCGAAAAGGCGCAGGGAGA
>NZ_DASURI010000806.1:0-2961 GCF_036280135.1 Longimicrobium sp. | reverse complement strand
GGCGCTGCGTGAGGATGGGATTGCCCGACCACGGCTCCCACGGCCCCCACACGCTGTCCGCGCGAAAGACGACCTCCGAGTGCTGCTCCGCCGTGCCGCCCTCTGCGCAGACCAGGTAGTATCTGCCGTCGCGCTTGAAGATGTGCGGTCCCTCGATCCAGATCGGCTTCTTCGACAGGTCCGTCCCGCCGTTGACCACCAGCCGCCGCGGGCCCGTCATCCGCCGGTTGGCGACGTCGTACTCCTGCATCCAGATGGCGCGGTGCCCCTCGTACAGCGGCGTGCCGATGGGCGGACCGTTGTTCAGGATGTACGCGCGCCCGTCGTCGTCGAAAAAGAGGGAGGGATCGATGCCGTCCACCTCCGGCAGCCACACGGGATCGGACCACGGCCCGCGCGGATCCGTCGCGGTGACGAGGAAGTTTCCGCCGCGGTCGATCAGCGTGGTGATCATGTAGAACGTGCCCGCGTGGTGCTCGATGGCGGGCGCGAAGATGCCGCGCGAGATGCCGGAGCTGTCCAGGTCCAGCTGCGACGGACGGTCCAGCACGTGGCCTGTCTGCGTCCAGTTGACCAGGTCGCGGCTGTGAAAGAGCGGAACGCCGGGGAAATAGCTGAAGCTGCTGTTCACCATCCAGAAGTCGTCGCCCACGCGGACGATGCTGGGATCGGGATGGAAGCCGGCCAGCACGGGGTTCAGGTAGTCGCCCGGGCCGGGGCGGACGCCGCGGTAGACGGGGTCGTCGCCCGTGTACTCGAACCACTCGAACCGCGCCTCGTTCGACGGATTCTGCGCGGCCACACCGCCTGCAGCGACCAGCGGCAGGAGGACGGCAGCGGCGCGAAGTGCGAGGATACGCGGCATCAGCGATCGTTCGTGGTTGATGTGATTCGATGCGAGCTCGTGCGCGACAAGTGTCATTGCGCGCCTTGGGCGCTCGTCACTCGCCGGGCTGGGCCGCGCGTATCCGCGCGACACGTCGCCGTCCGGGGCGTTACGGGCAGCCCTACGCACTCACGCAACGCGCGTCCTACGAATCCGCGCAGGCCCGCAGTGCGCGCGCATTACTTCGTCCCTGTCGCCCAAATGCGTCATCCTGAGGGAGCGCCCGCGCGCAACCCGTTCCTGCACAAGGCCCTGGGCGCGACCGCATGCATCACGCACGGACAAAGTCCGCGAGGGCCCCTCAGGATGACGCGGCTTGCGCGTGGGCGCGGTTTCGGCGGCGCGCCCGGACGACCAGACGGGCAGTCCCGCGGGCCTCCGGCCGCGGGCCGTACGACGGCGAAGCCGTCGCGGTCAGCGCGGGCCGCCGCGGAAGCTCTCGGGCGGGCCCAGGTAGCTGGGCTGCAGGCCGCCCGTGTTCACCACGATGCGCTGCAGCACCAGCCCGGGATCCACTACCCAGAACCGCAGCACGTGCTCGCCGGGCACGTCCACGCGGTGACGGCTCACGGACACGTTCACGTTCTGCGCGACCATCTGCTCCCACGCGGCGTTGCGGTCGCCGGCGCGCGTGGAGCCGTCCGCGTGCGCGTTCACCACCTGCGGCGCGGCGCCGTCGATGGAGACGGCGTAGCGCAGCCCCTCGCCGCCGCGCGTGTCCAGCGACGGCGAGAAGTACGCGCGCACCTCCACCTCGCCCGGGGTAAAGACGTGCATCCGGTACTCCAGGTGCGGCGTGCCCGGGCCCGGCGTCTGGCTGGGCGCGGTCACCGGCATGGCCGTCACGCCGCTCAGCGTCCGCCCGATCTGCGGGATGATCTGCCAGCGGATGCCGTTCGCCTCCATCGCGCGGGTGAAGTGCTCCGCCTCCATCGCCACGTATCCATCCGCCTCCACGAACCCGCGCACCCGGTCGCGCCGTGGCGTCCGCGGATTGTGCACGGCCGCATACACGACCATCCGTCGCCCATCCGGCCCCACGATGGTCACGGGGACGCGGTGCGTGCCGGCCGGCGCGCCCTCCCAGTCCACCGAGACCGTGATGCGCGTCTCGTCATCCACCGAGCCCGACGCGGGCGTGACGCGCAGCCACGGCGCGTCCGCCGAGACCGTGAAGTCGAACGGGGCCACGCCGCGGTTGAAGACCTCGATCCACCGCGTCTGCCGGTTGTACGCGTCCATGGCCGGGAGCACGGCGCTGTCGCGGCCGGCGGCGGGCCACCAGCGGTCGCTGCCCTCGATGGCCACGCCCATCTCCGCCGCGTCGGGCACCTGGATCACATCCACGCGCGGCATGACGTTGCGCGGCGGCTCCTGCCAGTACGTGTAGCCGATGTGCGTCTGGTCCATCATGTGGGCCCACTTGCCGCCCGCGATCTCCTCGTTGTAGCGCCGGCTGAGCGCCGCGTCGCGGTCGAAGAGCGTCCGCACGGTGTCGGCGAGGGCGTTGGTCCCGGCGCGTCCCTGCCGCGCGTACAGCCGGTTGCGCGCGGCGGCCACGTACATCCGGTGCAGGTTGGCGGAGGCCAGGACGGGATGGAGGACGAGCTGGAAGTACGCGTCGCGCGCGTCCGCCGGCAGCAGCGCCTCGATGCGCCCCGCCTCCGCCGCCAGCGCGGTGTAGTCCGCGACGACACGCTCGGCCTCGCCGTACGCCGTCAGCGAGTAGGTGGCCGTGTCGAGCAGCTCCGGCTTGCGGCGGGCGTTGAAGCGCGTGTACTCCGCCAGCACGCGTGCGATGGCCTCCGCGTGCTCCGCGCCGAACTGCGCCGCGGCCCAGTCCCGCGTCCACCGCGGGATGCGCTCGGCGGGGAAGGCGTCGGGGTTCCAGGCGTAGTCGAGGAAGAACGAGACGGGGAGCTCCATCGGCTTGATGTCGCCCACGTTCACGATCCAGATGCGGTCCGCGCCGCTGCGCCACGCCAGGTGCATCTGCTCCCACACGCGGGACACCTGGCTCGTGTTGAGCCACTTGTAGTTGCGCGGTCCGCCCACGTAGTCGAAGTGGTAGTACA
>NZ_DASURI010000805.1:0-6236 GCF_036280135.1 Longimicrobium sp. | reverse complement strand
GGGAATAGGGAACAGGGAATAGGGAATAGCCTGCAACTGCTGAACGGCGGGGGACAGGGGGACAGGTTACAGGGGACAGCCTGCAACCGCGGCCCCGGCCGGCTTCACGCGGACCGACGCAGTCCAACCTCCCCCAGGGGTTTTGGGGGAGGTGGGCGAGCTCTGCGAG
Organism: Longimicrobium sp.; assembly: GCF_036280135.1. Taxonomy (GTDB): domain Bacteria; phylum Gemmatimonadota; class Gemmatimonadetes; order Longimicrobiales; family Longimicrobiaceae; genus Longimicrobium. The sequence goes on along the minus strand of NZ_DASURI010000805.1, from coordinate 6,067 downwards.
CCCGGAGGGGGCGCAATGTCCGCCCCCGAGCTCGGCCCGGCGATCCGCCCCGTACCTTCGTACCTCGTACCTTCGTACCTCGTACCTTCGTACGTCAGTTACTTTCGCACTTTCGCACTTTCGCACTTTCGCACTTTCGCACTCGTGATCCTCTCCCCCCGCACCCTCACGCCGTACCTGCTCGACCGGGGGCTCATCACGCCGGCGGAGGTGGTGGACGGCGACCTGTGGATCGCCGACATCAGCCGCCGCAACCGCAACTTCCGCGTGCGGCGCGGCACGGGGCGGCCGGGGCTGTTCATCAAGCAGCCGCAGGACTGGGAGCCGTACAGCGCCGAGACGCTCCGCCGCGAGGCCACCTGCTACCTGCTGGCCCGCGACGATGCCGACTTCGCCGCCTTGGGCGAGCTGCTGCCCCGCTTCGTGGACTACGACGCGCAGCGGGCCGTGCTCGCCCTGGAGCTGCTGCCCAGCGACGAGTCCCTCGCCGACCACCACCAGCGCCACGGCAGCTTTCCGACCGACGTCGCCGAGCGCGTGGGCACCATGCTGGGCAGCTATCACCGCCACGCGGGCAGCCAGGCGCGCGACGCGGGGCGCGCGTCCGCGTTTCCCCGCGGCATCCCGTGGATCCTGAACGTCACGCACCACCATCCCGGGCACGTCCGCTCCGTGAGCGCGGGCAACCAGGAGCTCGTCCGCATCCTTACCCGCTACCCGGAGTACGGGCAGGCGCTGGACGGCATCATGGCCGGGTGGCGCCGCGACGCCCTCATCCACGGCGACCTCAAGTGGGAAAACTGCATGGTGCTGCCGCCGGAGACCGAAGGCGGCCCGCCGGGCATGCGCATCGTGGACTGGGAGATGGCGGACTTCGGCGACCCGTGCTGGGACGTGGGCTCCATCTTCCAGGCGTACCTGTGCTTCTGGATTCTCTCCATCCAGGCCGCGGACACGGCGCCGCCGGAAAGCCTGCCCTCCCTGGCCACCGTGCCGCTGGAGCGGATGCAGCCCGCCCTGCGCGCATTCTGGGACGCCTACGCGCGCACCCTGGGCGCGGACGAGGCCGAAGCGGCGGACCGGCTGCGCCGCAGCGCCCTCTACACCGCCGCGCGGATGCTGCAGACCGCGTGGGAGCACACCGCCTACGTGCCCGTGGTGAACGCCAACATCCTCTGCATCATGCAGGTGGCCATGAACATCCTGCTTCGCCCGGACGAAGCCGTGCGCACGCTCCTGGGCATCTCCCGCACGGTGCCGGCGTGAGCGCCCCCGCCCTGCGCGAGCGCGCCCCGTCCGCATCCGCCCCGTCCGCCGCGGATGCCGTGCTCCCCCTCATCCGCGCCGTGGAGATCCTCTCCCCCACGGCGGTCCGCGTGGCGGGGGAGCGGATGGAGCGCGCCCCCGCCACCCCCGCGGACGCCGCCGGCGCGGAGTCCGGCGCCGTGCTCCTTCCGTTGCTGACGGAGGCGCTGTACACGCGGTGCTACGCCCGCCGCCTGGGCTGGCCCGCGACGCCCGCCGCCGCGCCGGCCCCGGAGGACGACCTGGTGCCCGCGCTCACGGCAGCGAACCCGGGCACGGAGCGGTGGGAGGCGGGCTGGCAGGTCACGCAGGCCCTCAGCACGGGGCGCGTCGTGGCGGAGCGCTACGGGCGCACGCGCTTCCTGTGGCCCGGCGAGTTCCTGGCGTCCGACGCGCCGGGGACGCCGCCGCGGCCCGGCGCGCGCATCACCGTGTGGCGGCCGCGGGAGAGCGCCACGCTGCAGCCGGGCTTCTACTTCGTCTTTGGCGAAGGGCCGGGGGAGGACGATGCCGCCCTGCTGCGCGTCTACTGGAACGTGACGCCGGCCGGCGCGCCCGCGCTCACCGCCGCCCTCCCGGGGACGCTGAACCGCTGGGGCGTGCCCTTTCGCTACAAGGTGCTGGCCTCGCGGACGCTCTACCCGCGGACGGACAGCGCCGTGCTGTACGTGGCCCGCCGCACGTGGCCCCTTCTGCGCGAGCTGGTGGCGGACGTGCATCACGCCTGCGCGGGGCACCTGGGCGCGGACACGCCCCTGTTCGCGCGGCGGATGGCGCGCGGGATGGCCGTCGCGGAGGACCCGGGCAACGGCGAGAGCTTCGGGATGCAGCGGTGCCGGCAGGTGGCGGAGGGCCTGTGGACGGCGTGGCGCGCGGGGCATCACGGCACGCGCGAGCGGCTGGCCGCGGTGCGCGACGCGCTCCATCGGGCGGGCGTGTCGCTGGACGCGCCCTGGCTGGCCGCGGGATCGATGGCGCGCTACGAGATGGACGGTGCGGATGCCTGACCCGGCGTTCCTGCGGGCGGCCGCGTCCCTGGGCGCGCGCCTGTGCCGCGAGGCCGTGTGGGACGGCGACCGGTGCAACTGGATGGGCGACGCGCAGGACGCCGTCAACGGCCAGCTCGCCGTCGTCCATCGCGCGCAGACGCCCGTGCTGTACGACGGCACGGCCGGCATCGGCCTCTTCCTGGCCCGGCTCTTCGCGGCCACGGGCGAGCGGCCGTTCCGCACGGCGGCCCTCGGCGCCCTGCGCCAGTCGCTCCGGGCAAAGGACCGCGTGGGCGCGGAGCTCCGCATCGCCCTCCACGCCGGGTGGACGGGCATGGCCTGGGCGCTGGCGGAGGCGGCGGACACGCTGGGGGAAGACGAGTGGAGGGCGGAGTCCGCCCGGCTGGCGGCGGAGCTGCGGGGCATCGATCCCCATCCGCTGGCGGTCGACGTGATCTCGGGGAGCGCCGGGGCCATCCCCGTGCTGCTGGAGCTGGCCCGCCGCCACGGGGACGACGGGCTGATGGAGAACGCCGTCCGCCACGGCGAGTTCCTGCTGGACGGCGCCCGCCGCGGGAACGACGGGTGGTCGTGGCACACGATGGACGCGCCCATGCGCGCCCCCCTGACGGGCTACTCGCACGGCGCGGCGGGCGTGGCCCTGGCGCTGCTGGAACTGGCCGCGGCCACGGGGGATGAGCGGTTCCGCGCGGCGGCGGACGAGGGGTTTCGCTACGAGGCGCGCTGGTTCAGCCCGGAGCACGGCAACTGGCCGGACTTCCGCCTCTTCGGCGACCCGGCGGCGGCCGCGGCGCAGCCCGTGTCGTACGCCGTGGCGTGGTGCCACGGGGCGCCCGGCATCGGCCTGTCGCGCCTGCGCGCCTACGAGCTGACGGGCGATGCGGACCGGCGGATGGAAGCGGAGGCCGCCCTGGCGACGACGGCGCGCACGCTGGACGCCGCCGTGGCCACGGGCGCGGGCTTCGGCTTTTCGCTCTGCCACGGCGACGCGGGGAACGCGGAGCTGCCCCTGCTGGCCGCGCGCGTGCTGGGCGATGCGTCGCAGGCGGAGCGGGCGGCGCGCGTGGGGCGGATGGGGATGGAGCGCTACCTGGCGACGGGCGCGCCCTGGCCCTGCGGCGTTCCCGGCGGCGGCGAGACGCCCAACCTGATGCTGGGGCTGGCGGGCATCGGCTGGTTCTACCTTCGGCTGCACGATCCGTCCGTCCCTTCCGTGCTCCTGGTCCACCCCCGCGCCGCGTGCCCTGCCCTGCCCTGGCCGGCTGAAAAAGCCAAAAATCATTTTCACGCAGAGGGAGCAGAGGCAGCAGAGTACTTCATCGCGCGACGAAACTCCTCTGCTGCCCCTGCTCCCTCTGCGTGAATAAGCAGTTGTTTGTTCGGCTGGATGTCCACGATGCATGGCGGAAAGGATGCGCGACCCGGATCGGGGCGGGAGACGCGGCGGGCGCGGCGGACTGCGTGACAGGGGCGATCGGGTAAACGCATGCAAGGCTTACCGATGCAGCACGCGCCCCTGTTTCGCTGCTGCTACGCGGACAGGTCTCACGGGGCGTTGACGAACGGACGTTCGACATTTATCTTCTGCGACCGGAAACGAATTGCGAGCGACCGCATCTCCTGCTTGGGACAGGAGCGCGGCCTGCTGCGTTCTGTTTTCGGCAGACTCACTCGATTTGTTCTCCGCCACGATACAGGCACCCCGGCCGTGAGGCCGGTCCGCAAAGCCAGGGATCTCGGCCCCCATCGAGACCGCCCGGTTGCCGTGAGCATCCGCTCCCACGCCGCCCGCAGCACCTGGAGGAACCCCCATGAAGCGCAGTTTCGCCGCACTCGCCCTCACCAGCCTCGTACTGGGCGCCTGTACCGACCTCGACTCCCCCACGACGGTTCTCGAGCAGGAAAAGGAAACGCCCAAGGGCGGCTCCACGTCCAGCTACGTGGCGCCCTACCTGCCCGGCCGCGTCATCGTGCGCTTCAAGTCCGGCGCCGACAACGTCCGCAACCCGCTGGCGCAGCGCGAGGGCCAGGTGCGCCGCATGGTGGAGGGCATGGGCGCCCGTCCGTCGGCGGCCATGCTGCTGCCCCGCGCCTGGGTGCTGAGCGTCACGCCCGGCACCGAGTCCGACGTGGCCGCGCGCCTGGCCCAGGACGAGAGCGTGGAGTTCGCCGAGCCGGACTTCATGATCGCCCTGATCCCGTGCGAGACGGGCAACTGCGCCGACCCCCAGGACCAGTTCCTGGTGCGCAAGTGGGACCTGCACAACACGGGCAGCATCAACCTGTCGGGCGTGGTGACGCTCTCGGGCGCCGCCGACGCCGACATGGACTGGGTCGAGGCGTACGACGCGCTGGGCCCGGCGCCCACGGGCACGGCCCGCATCGCCATCGTCGACACGGGCATCCGCGACACGCACCAGGAGCTGGCCGGCCGCGTGGTGGCCGCCCGCAACTTCGCCACGGGCTACCCGGCCACCCTGACCGAGGACCGTGACTCGCACGGCACGCACGTGGCCGGCATCGCGGCGGCCCGCGGCGTGGCGGCCAGCGGCGTGGCGTACGGCCCCGGCATCCAGATCATCAACGCCAAGGCCTGCGAGCGCTACCTGTTCCCCGACAACTCGGTGCGCACCTCCTGCCCCACCTCGTCCACGGCCGACGCCATCGTGTGGGCCACGGACCAGGGCGCCAACGTCATCAACCTGAGCCTGGGCGGCGTTCCCACGGCCACGTCGGGCTCGTCCCTGCAGCAGGCGGCCCTGCAGTACGCCCGCAGCAAGAACGTGCTTCCGTTCTGCGCCACCGGCAACGACAACTACTTCCAGATCGCGTTCCCGGCGCGCTTCCCCGAGTGCTTCGCCGTGGCCGCCACCACCTGGACCGACGGCCGCGCGTCGTACAGCAACTACGGCCCCGGCGTGGACATCGCGGCCCCCGGCGGCGACAGCGGCACGGGCTTCCCGCTCAACCTGATCCTGTCGCTGAGCAACAGCGCCGACAACACCTACGCGTACAAGGCCGGCACGTCCATGGCCACGCCGCAGGTGGTGGGCCTGGCCGCGCTGCTGTTCTCGCAGGGCGTGGGCGACGACGAGGCGGTGCTGGCACGCATCCTGGAGACGGCCGACGACCTGGGCGACCCGGGCGCGGACAACATCTTTGGCGCGGGCCGCATCAACGTGTGCCGCGCGCTGAACCCGGCGCAGCTGTCGGTGAGCATGCCGGGCGCGTTCAACCGCAAGAGCAACGGCGTGTTCCCGGTGGTGGTGTACAACGTCCCCGGCTTTGACCCGTCCAAGCTGGACGAGGCCAACATCACGCTGGGCGACGGCACCGGCGCGGGCGCCAACCTGGCGCTCAAGGGCGGCGACTACCGCGCGGCGCTGGTGGACGTGGACGGCGACGGCGACCTGGACCTGGAGCTCAAGTTCCCCCGCCCGGCGCTCGCGTCGGCCGTGGCCAGCGGCGCCAGCCAGCTGTACGTGAACGGCAACGTGGGCTGCCGCCGCGTGCGGGGCGGCCAGGCCGTGCGCGTGAACGGCTGATCGCTTTCGGTGGATGGACGAGAGGGGCGGGCCCGGCCAGGGCCCGCCCCTCTCGCGTTTGGGGTGCGAAAGTGCGAAAGTGCGAAAGTGCGACGGCAGTGATCGCCGAGCCCGTGCCGCCGGGCAATCACCCCGTAGAAGTATACACCCTCTCCCGCGCAGTCTGCGGGAGAGGGTGGGTGAGCTTTGCGAACCCGGGTGAGGGCC
>NZ_DASURI010000804.1:0-2276 GCF_036280135.1 Longimicrobium sp. | reverse complement strand
GGGGGGAGGGGGCCCTCCGCGCGCGAGACACACTCTCCCCACGCGCACGAATCTCTCCCGGAACTTCCTGCCCCTCCGCCGAGTAGCAGTCGCCCGCGCCGCACGGTTCTGCGACGCACGCCGCACTTTCGCGGCGGCGGGGAAGCGCTAGATTGGCCGCAGCACCGAGGTGGACGGCCGCCGTACGCCGTTCCTTCCCGCCGGTCCCGCGCATCCCAGCCCAACGAATCCCGTTGACCCGCACGCGCTCCCGCCCCCGCTGGACCGCCGTGCTTTGTTCATCATCCACGTTCCCGAACACCCTGGAGGGTCCATGAACCCGTACGCCCGCGCCGCGGCCCCCCTGGCCGCGTGCCTTGCTTCGTTCGTGCTGGCCGGGACGGCGCACGCCCAGAACGGCCTTACGCCCCTGCGGGTGGGGCAGAGCGTCACGGGGCGCCTGGTGGAGAGCGACGTGCCCGTGAACGACCGCGGCCGCTTTCACGCCTACCGCTTCAGCGCCACCCAGGGCCAGCGCCTGCTGGTGACGGCCGAGTCCGAGGACTTTGACACGTACGTCATCGTGGGCCGCCAGGTGGGCCCCGTGCTGGACGAGCTCAAGACGGACGACGACGGCGGCGACGGCACCGACTCGCGCATGCGCTTTACGGTGCCGCGCACGGGGCAGTACGTGCTGCTGGTGCAGGCGTACGGCGAAGACGGCATGGGCGCGTTCACCGTGGGCCTGCAGCCCGCGCCGGCCGCCAGCACGGGCGGCATGCAGACCCTCTCCCTGGGCGGCACGGAAGAGGGCGCCCTGGCCGACACGGACAACGAGGACGACGAGTCGGGCAAGTTCTACGACCAGTACAGCTTTCGCGGCCAGGAAGGGCAGCGCGTACAGATCGGCATGATGTCGGACGAGTTCGATACGTACCTGTCCCTGGGCCGCATGGAAGACGGCGAGTGGCAGGAGATCGAGACGGACGACGACGGCGGCGACGGCACCAACGCCCGCCTGCGGTACGTGCTCCCGTCGAGCGGCGAGTACGTCATCCGCGCCACCTCGTTCGGCGAGGCCACGGGCGCCTACACGCTCACGCTGTCGGAGCGCACGGCGTCGCAGCGCACGTCGCAGAGCATCACGGCCGGCGAGACGGTGGAGAGCGAGCTGGACGACGACGACACCGTGCTGGACTCCGACAACTCGTTCTACGAGACGTGGACGTACCAGGGCCGCGCGGGCGAGCAGCTGCGCATCAGCATGGAGTCCGACGAGTTCGACACCTACCTGCACATCGGCCGGATGGTGAACGGCGACTGGGAGGAGATCGCCACGATGGACGACGGCGGCGACGGCACCAACTCGCTGCTGGAGGTTTCGCTTCCCGAGGACGGCGAGTACGTCATCCGCGCCAACTCCTACACGGCGGACCAGACGGGCGCCTACACCCTGCGCGTGGACACCTCGCGCGACCGGTAGGCCCGCTCCGGACCGATGGACGCACGATGCCCCCGCCCGGCTCGCCCGGGCGGGGGCACGTCGCGTCGGCATCGTGCGTTCGGTGCCGAACGTACGTAGGCGGAAGCAAGGGCGCCCTTGCTCCCGCCTACGCACTGCATCCCCAGGTTCCCACGCCCGGCATGCATCGGCGGTATTTCCGCCGCGCCAACTTTATCCACTTATTACATGTAAGTCAACGGTTTCCAACAGTTTGAGGAAAACACGGCCACCGCTCGCGCGAAAATTCGCAGGCTGGCGGAATGCGGCTCGATTCCGGTCCCTGGCGGAGGATTCCGGGCCGAGCGTCCGCCGTGTGTCGCCTTCGGCCCTGTCCCTGCGGACGACGTCCATCCACGAGCCACGGAACGGGGGGAGACGAGGATGATGCGACCGGACCTGCGGCGGGTGGACGACGGGCCCCTGCCCTACCTGCTTTCTCCCGCGCCGGCGGATGCGCCCCGGCCGGTGCTGTGCTTTCTGCACGGGTACGACGAGGGGCCGCCGGCGGAGATCGTCGCCGCGCTGACCCGGCACGGGCCGTTGCGCCCAGACGGCGCGCCGGACGAGGTGCGCGACTTCCTGGTGATGGCGCCGCAACTGCCCGCGCGCGGCGACCTGTGGCACCGCAGCGCCGACGCCGTGCTGCGCATTGTCCGCGACGTGCACGCGCGGCACGGAGGCGACCCGGCGCGCACGTACCTCACGGGCTTCAGCTTTGGGGGGAACGGCGTGCTGGACCTGGCGCTGGCGCAGCCGGGCGTGTGGGCGGCGCTCTGGGCCGTGGACCCCACGC
>NZ_DASURI010000803.1:0-11783 GCF_036280135.1 Longimicrobium sp. | reverse complement strand
GACCTGCACGAAGCGGCTGCGGATCTCGTACGACTTCATCCCCTCGGGCAGCGTGCCCTTCCAGCCGATCGGGACGAGCGCGCAGGGGGGCGGATGGCCCCCGTCCTGCTTCTGGCTGATCGTGTGGGTGTCGCCGTGGATGTCCCAGATGCTCGACCGGAAATACCGCTCGCCAAAGTCGGGGTGGACGATCACCACCGGCCCGTCCTTCAGGTCGACGACGATGATCGAGTAGAGCGTCTCCGTGTTGGGCGTCTCGATCAGCCGCGTGTCGGCGTTGAGCAGCTTTTTCGCATGGCCCCAGACGTTCACCGCGTGGGCCAGCGGGTCGTAGGGCGAGGGCTCATGGCCCGGCGGCAGCGGGGCGGAGAACGTGCGCAGGCTCTCGGCCGCCTTGACCCATTGCAGCCCCCAGAGCACCGCCTGCACGCCCAGCGTGTAGGCGAAGGTTTCGCGGGCCTCCTCCTCGCTCATCCGCGCGACGGCGTCGGGCGCCTTGATGAAGGTTGAGCCTCGCGTTTTCTCGGTCATGGTCAGCCCCTTCTCCTTTGCGTCGGAATGCCCGGCTCCCGTCCAGGATCGCCCGGCGCGCGGCAGGGCCGCACCGCGCGGTACCAGCCCGTCCGGGGTGATCGGCAGGCCAACGCCCGCCGAACCCGGCCGCGCGCACGCGCGGCCGGGTTCCCGCGTCAGTTTCTCGGCATCAGGCTTTCGACCAACTGGTCGATCGTGAAGCTCGCCGCCTTGGCGCGCGGCGGGAACTCCTCGAAGCTGGCGAGCCATTCGTGGAGAATGACCTGTGAAGTGATCTGCACCCACACGTGGTCGGCGAACCAGCGGTCGTAGTACAGACTCTCGTCCGCCCGCTCAAAGGGGTCCGACCGCAGGTTGAAGACCTTGGGGATGCGCATCGGTGAGAAGGGTTCGCGCCACACAGCCAGTCCCTTGTTGCGCTGCTCGGCGAACACGATCTTCCATTCCTTGACGCGCAGCGCCAGGCAGTCTCCGTCGTCGCTCCAGTAGAGGAAACCCTCGCGCGGCGATGCCTCCACGTCGCCCTTGAGAAGCGGCAGCAGGTTGAAGCCGTCCAGATGGACCTTGAAGGTCTTGCTGCCGATCGTGTAGCCCTTCCTGACCTTCGCGACCAGGTCGGGCTCACCACAGGCGGCGGCGAACGTCGGGATGAAGTCCTGCAACGAGCCGATGTCATTGATGACGCGACCGGGCTCGATCACGCCGGGCCAGCGCATCACACACGGGATGCGCCAGCCGCCCTCCCAGTTGGTGTCCTTCTCGCCGCGGAACGGCGTGTTGCCGCCGTCGGGCCAGGACAGCACCTCCGCGCCGTTGTCGGTGGTGAAGACGACGACGGTGTCGTCGGCGACGCCCAGCTCGTCGAGCTTGTCGAGCAGCTGGCCGACGTAGCCGTCCAGCTCGACCATGCCATCCGGGTAGAGGCCCAGCCCCGTCTTGCCCGCGGACTCGGGCTTGAGATGCGTCCAGACGTGCATGCGCGTGGTGTTGAAGTAGCAGAACCAGGGCGCGTCCTCTTTGGTCCTGCGCTCGATGAAGTCGAGCGCGGCACCCAGGAACTCCTCGTCCACCGTCTCCATTCGCTTCCTGGTCAGCGGGCCGGTGTTCTCGATGACCTGCTTGCCGACCTTGCCGAACACGGGGTCGACCGTGGTGTCCTCCTTGTCGACCGCCTTGCACTTCAGCACGCCGCGCGGGCCGAACTTCTGCCGGTAACGCGGATCCTTGGGATAGTCTTCCAGCTCCGGCTCCTCCTCGGCGTTGAGGTGGTAGAGGTTGCCGAAAAATTCGTCGAAGCCGTGGACGGTCGGCAGGTGCTCGTTGCGGTCGCCCAGGTGGTTCTTGCCGAACTGGCCGGTGGCATAGCCGAAGCCCTTGAGGACCTCGGCGACCGACGGGTCGTTTGCGTTCAGACCCAGGGTCGCCCCCGGCAGGCCGACCTTGGTGAGGCCGGTGCGGATGGGCGACTGGCCGGTGATGAAGGCGGCGCGCCCGGCCGTGCAGCTCTGCTGGCCGTAGAAGTCGGTGAAGTTCGCGCCTTCACGGGCGATGCGGTCGATGTTGGGCGTTCGGTAGCCCATCATCCCGTTGTTGTTGCAGCTGATGTTGAACCAGCCGATGTCATCGCTCATGATGAAGAGGATGTTGGGTTTTTCGCTCTTCGGCATCGTTCGGTCTCCGTGGTTGAGGGCGACGCACCCGCGCGGCCGGCGCGGCCCGTGGCGGGCGGAACACCGGGAAGCTCCCCGGCCGGCACGGTGAAAAGCTACGGGGCGCCGGCGGGGGAGGATTGAAGGAGATTGGCCGGGCCGCCGCGGGTCCTTGCGGGGGCCGGGATCAGACGGCGGGGGGAACGGTGCGCGCGCGGCGCTCGGCCGCCGTGGGGCGGCTGGCCAGGTGGATGTACACGGCGGAGACGAGGCCCGACACCAGCAGGTACAGCAGGACGGCGGGGACGACTTCCCGGTGCCCCGGGTACAGGGCCTGGGACGCGGTGACGGCGATCACGGGGTGCCGCGCCGCCGTGGACAGGGCCAGCACCACGCGGTCCTGGTGGCGCGGGCCGCCCAGCAGGTGCCCCGCGGCCAGCCCCGCGAGCGCGAAGACGGCGATGGCCAGCAGCGTCCCGTTACCGACGAGCGCCAGCATGGGGCGCCACGTGACCGCCAGGATGGGCACGCAGCCCAGGGCGAGCAGGAGGGTGCTCAGCACCCCCACGGGGCTCGAGACCCGCTCCGCCAGGGTGGGCGCGAAGGTGCGGACGGCCACCCCCAGCGCCAGCGGGCCGATGACGCTTGCCAGCACCACGCTCCACACCTTCGCCACCGGGAGCGTGCGCGGCTCGCCCAGGGCGTCGCCCACCAGGTGCACGGCCATGGGCACCGTGACGATGGAGAACAGGGCCGTGGCGAACAGGAGCCCCACGGCGTACGAGCCGTGCCCTCCCGCCTTGATCTCCTTGCGCGGCAGCATGGGCGGCACGGGCGCCAGCGCCAGCCCCACCAGGGCCACCTTCACCGCCGGGTGCAGGTCCAGGGCGGCCCCCAGGGCCAGCGCCAGCAGCGGCATCAGCACGAGCATGGAGAAGAACGAGCGGGCAAACTTGCCCGAGTCCCGGAGCACGTACATCACGTCCCTGCGCTGCGCGCGCAGGGCCACGGCCAGCACGGTCCCGGCGATGCTCACCTTGAGCAGCAGCGGCAGCAGGGTTGCCAAGGTCATGACGGTCGCTCCCTTTCCCCCGCGTGAAGCGGTTCCGGATGCCCATGCCGTCGCCCGCCGGGCCGGCGGGACGCGTGCCTGTCCATAGAGCGTAGCATCGCCGCCCATCCGGCCGCTTGTCGGTTCTTGACCAGCCGATCCGGGGAGCGGCCGCGCCTGGGGCGGCGATCCCCCCCGGGACCGCCAGGCCGTCATCTCGCCGTTGCGGTTGACGAAGCACGTGCCCGTGCCCTCTCCCGCAAGCCATTTCACCACGCGGTCGCCCCGAAGGTTGGACGAGCGGAGATCTGCCCGGATGCCGGACGGGCCCGGCATCGCCAGTCGCGCCGCGACGAAGTTGCGGCAGATGCGCAGGGCATCCAGCCCCGTGACGGGAATCCGCGACGGCGGCCGGTCGACCACGAACCGGCCCTGGCAGCCGTTCGCCGCCCATACGCCGCTGCCCGTGAATCCCCAGGTCCGGTTGAAGACGCACGGGGAGCGGCCCAGGCTGCGCACCAGGTACGCGCCCCCGCGCGCGTCGGCATTGCAGGTGGCGCGGCTCCCGGCCTCCGACGCGCAGGTGATGGTTTGCTGCGCCCACGCGGCGCGGGGCGCGGCCGCGAAGACAGCCGCGCACAGCGCGGCCGCGCCGCAGAGGAACGGCTTGTTCATCCTTCTGCTCCTGCGTCGGGTTCACCGCCTCTCCCGGGGGGGAGGCGCAGGGATACTGGAAGCGCCGCTGCCCCGGCCCCACCATCCGTCCCCGGGTGGCCCGCGGCGGAGCAGGCGCCGGCGGCCCGGGGGCGGGCGCGCGGGGGGCGGGCGCGTCAGCCGAACGGGCCCACGCGGAAGATCATGCTCAGGCTGGCCAGCACGCCCACGCCCAGCAGCAGCAGGGCGATGAGGAGGGTCATGGAGACGGGAAAGCGGCTGTCTCCGTGGATCAGCATCTCCAGCTTCAGCTGCCGGCGCTCCTCGCGAAGCCCGGCCATGAACGCCACGTGGTAGGCGATGCCGATGACCAGCATCACGATCCCCAGCAGCACCAGCACAAGGCCGAAGTTGCGCGCCGGCGCCGGGCCCCACCCCTGCGACTCCGCCAGCTTGCCGAAGAACTGGGCGATGGTGAAGCCGAAGCTGATGAGGGACAGCGACGTGCGGATCACCGACATCAGCGTGCGGTCGGCGCTCATCCGCGTCCGCTGGAACGACATCCCCGTGCGCCGCGACGAAAGCTCCACGGACGTATCGTCGGACAGCATCCCCCTGGCGGGTTCGGCGCTCTGCTCCATCTGCATCCCCCGGGTTCCCGCGTTTCCCCCATTCCGGCCCTCGCGCCCGCCCGCCACCGCTACCTCCCGGCGGCGGGCGGAAACACCGTCTTCCAGTCCAGCCTCATGTCCGCGACCACCCACCCGTAGCCCGGCGCCTCGGCCAGCGCGCGATCCAGCCGGCTGCCCGGCACCTGCTGCGGATCGTAGCCCCACTCCCGCGCCGCGTCGGTGTGGTGCACGATCACCCCCAGCGCGTCGCGTCCATCCGTGCGGCCCACGGTCGTCCACATCAGCATCTCCCGGTCGCCGTCGGCGTTGCCGAAGCAGACCAGGGGACGGCGGCCGATGGAGCGGTGGATGGCGACCGGCTTGCCGGGGCCATCTTCCAGGAAATCGGGCGAGGGATCGCGCACGAGCACCGGCACGCCCGCCCGCACCTCGAAGTGCGTGCGGATGGTGGAGCCGATCACCTGGTGGGGCGGCACGCCGTATACGTCCTGCGCGAAGACGCGCATGAACTCCACCCCGCCCCCGGAGACGATGTACGTGGCGAATCCTGTCCACCGCAGCAGCCGCAGCACCTCCAGCATGGGCTGAAAGACCGCGCCCGTGTGGGGCACGCCCAGCTCCGGGTGCCGGGCCCGCGCCAGCCAGTCGCGCACGAGGGCCTCGAACTCCTCCGTGGTCATCCCCGCGTGGGTGGCCATCGTCAGCTCCGCCACCGCCTTCTCTCCCTGGCTCGCGACCGCGCGGAGGTTCCCCGCCAGGGCGGAGCGGAACGGCTCCGTCGTCCTCCATTCGGGGTGATCCCGGACGAGCGCCCGCAGCCGCGCGTCCACGAAGAATGCCTGCACGGGCGCGGGGGTCTCGCACCAGAGCGTGCCATCGTTGTCGAAGACGGCGATGCGCTCTTCCGCCGGCACGTACGCCGGCTCGCCCCACGCGGTCACCCGGGCCACGAAGTCCAGGATGGCGTCCCGCGCGGGTCCCGGCCTCCACGAGGGGAGCGTGCCCGCCAGCTCCGCCGCGCCGTCGTTCATCGTCCGCTCTCCTTGCCCTGGATTCGGTGGATGGAACCGGGCGCCGCCCGGCCGCGCCTCGGGTCATCCCGGCCGGCACCTCGCTCACCCTGGCCAGCACGTCGTCGAGGGTGAAGCTTCCCGGCTTCCGCGCGGGCGGGAGCTCCTGGACGAGAGCGGGCGAACGTGCCCGCGTCGCGAAAGAGGTACATCACGTCCTCGCGCCGGGTGCGCAGGCCCACGGCCGGCACGGTCCCGGCGATGCTCACGGTGAGCACCAGGAGCAGCAGCTCCGCGACGGTCATACGATGTCCTTCTTCTCCACGGGTGTCGCCGGGCTCGTCGGCGGGTGGCGCGGCTCGCGGAAACCCCGCCGGCGTTCGCGGGCGGAATACCTCCACGAAAAAGCGTAGCCCTTCCCCGTCCCTGCCGCTTGGCGATTGTTGACCCGGCCCCGCCACGGGGGCGGCGGAAACGCGGACGGGGCCGTTCGGCTGCGAACGGCCCCGATGTGGAAGGCCCGATGTGGAAGGCCTGATGTGGAAGGCCTGATGTGGAAGGCCCGATGTGGAAGGCCCGTGCGGAATCGGCTCGTGCGGAATCGGCCGGGGGTGGATCGGCCGGGACGCGGGTGGCCGGCGCCCGCTCCGCCGGCCGCCGCTACCGCACCACGAGGTCCGCCGAGAAGGCGTACCGCAGCGTCAGCTGCAGGCGATGGTCGCGCGAGGCGAACCCGTCCGCGCTCCGCCGGCGGCCGTACTGGTACTCCGCCGCGGCCGTAAGGCCCGCCACGGGAACGTACACCGCCGTGAAGGTGGCGTAGTCTCCCCGGGCGAACGCCGTTGCGGACTGCCCCGCGGCGTTGTCCACCGCCTGGAGCGAGTACCCCCCGACCGCTCCCCACCTGCCGCGGTACACCTCGGCGTATCCCGTAACGCTCCGCACCGGCAGGGCGACCCCCTTCACCGGCCGCTCCGGGCGGCCCGGGTCCGGCCGCGGGGCCACGTCGGCCGTCCCGTCGTTCAGGTAGTTCTCCACGCCCTCGCCCGCGAGGTACTGCAGCCGCACGACGTTCTTCGCGCCGAACCGGAGCGCGGAGGTCAGGCTCACCCCCCATCCCGTGGCGTCGCCGGAAAGGTCCACGTCGTCCTCCACCAGGTCGTCCCACCAGACCCGGCGCAGCAGCCCCGCGGCCTGCACGTGGCCCCAGCCGCCCTCCCTCCGCACGGAGGCCGCCCACTCGGGGGTGCGGAACCGCAGGCGCACGTCCTCCAGCTCCACCAGGTCCGCGTAGTCGCCCCCTTCCGCCGACGCCCCCGGCTTCTCCACGGCCAGGGTGATGCGGGTGGCGCCCCGCAGCGGCATCACGCGAAGCTGGACGTTCCTCGCCCGCGGCAGCCCGATGGGGCCGAACGACTCGAAGATGGCTGGCGCCGCGTCCGGATCCACGAACGGGCTCCAGTACTGGCCGGCCCCCACCGGGCCCAGCTCGCCGTAGGCGTGCCGCAGGCGGGGAACGGTCTTCCCGGCGTCGTCGCCCGATCCCGTGAGATCCATCTCCAGCTGGACGAGGATCTCCCCGCCGCGGCCGGAGGGGACGTGCGCCCGGAAGCCGCCCCGCGACTGCCGCACGCTGAAGAAGGTCTGGCCTCCGGGGCCGAACTCTCCGTCCGCGCTGGGAAGCGCGGACACGCGGAGGCGGTCCGCGTACCGGGGATCGATGGCGCCGAAGTCGTACCCCGCGTCCGTCTGCACCCACCCGTACAGCTCCAGGCGCGGCGTGCGCGCCGTGTCCGCCGCCTGGCCGCGGGCATCCGCGGCGAACGCGGCCGCGAGCGCCACGGCGGCCACGGCGGCCCTCCCCGCTGGGCCGCGTGCCTGCCGGCCGCGCCGGGGCTCCGCCGGCAGCTGCCCGGGCGCGTCGCCGGCCCGCATGACATTGCCTGCCATGTCAGCCGAACGGGCCGGCGCGGAACACCATGCTCAGGATGGCCAGCAGCCCCACGGCCAGCAGCAGCAGCGCCACGATCAGCGTCATGGAGACGGGAAACCCGCTTTCCGCGTGGATGAGCGTCTCCAGCTTCATCCGCTCCCGCTCCCGGCGCAGCTCCGACATGAACGCCGCGTGGTAGCCGATGCCGATCACCAGCATCACGATCCCCAGCAGCACCAGCGCGACCCCGAAGTTGCGCGCCGGCGCCCGCCCCCACCCCTGCGACTCCGCCACCTTGCCGAACACCTGGGCGATGGTGAAGCCGAAGCTGATGAGGGACAGCGACGTGCGGAGGACGGACATGAGCGTGCGGTCCGCGCTCATCCGCGTGCGCTGGAACGACATGCCCGTGCGGCGCGAGGACAGCTCCACCGAGATCTCGTCCGGCGAGGGCGGCGGCGCGGCCGCGGCGGGGTTCCCCTTCTGGATCATCTGCTCCCCCCTCCCTTCGTGTTCGCCCGCGTGCCGGAGGGGGCGTTCTTCGCCGCCACCCCCGCGAAGGGCGGAAAGATGTCGCGCCAGTCCACCCGCATGTCCACGACGATCCAGCCGTGTCCCGGCGCCTCGTCCAGGGCACGGTCCAGGCGGCCGCTGGGGACGGGGTCCCGGTCGTAGCCGAACTCGCGCGCGGCGTCCGTGTGGTGCACGATCACGCCCAGCGACGGGTGTCCGTCGGTGCGTCCCGCCGTGGTCCACAGGAGCATCTCGCGGTCGCCGTCCGAATTGCCGAAGCAGGCGATGGGGCGGCGGCCGATGGCGCGGTGGATGGCCACGGGCTTTCCCGCCCCGTCGTCCACGAACTCGATGCGGGGGTCGCGCACGAGCACCGGCACCTGGCCGCGCTCCTCGAAGTGCGTGCGGATGGTGGAGCCGATGACCTGCTGGGGCGGCACGCCGTACACGTCGCCGGCGAACACGCGCATGAACTCCACCCCGCCCCCCGATACGATGAAGGTCGCGAAGCCCCAGGCTCGCAGCAGCCCGAGCAGCTCCAGCATCGGCTGGTAGACGGCCCGCGTGTGCGGCACCCGCAGCCCGGGGTGCCGGGCGGTGGCCAGCCACTGGCGGACGATGCCGTCGAACTCGTCCGTCGTCATGCCCGCGTGGGTGGCCATGGCGAGCTCCGCCACCGCCTGGTCGCCCTGCCGGGCCAGGGCCTCGCGGTCGCGCGCCAGGGCGGAGCGGAACGGCTCCCGGTCCCGCCACTCGGGGTGATCCGGCGCCAGCGCCCGCAGCCGCCCGTCCACGAAGAAGGCCTGCACGGGCACGGGCATCTCGCACCAGAGGGTACCGTCGTTGTCGAACACGGCCACCCGCTCCTCCCGCGGCACGAAGTCCTCGCTTCCCCGCTCCGTCACCCGGACCACGAACTCCAGGATCGCGTCCCGCGCGGGCCCCGCGTTCCACGAGGGGAGCGCTCCCGCCAGCCTCTCCACTACGTCGTTCACGCCACGCCTCCCTTTCCCGCGGTCCGGATGGATCGGACCGGGCGGCCAGGGCGCCGCCCGGTCGCTGCTCCGCGTGTCAGCCGGCCCCGGCCGGGGGCTCGCTCATCTTTGCCAGGGCGTCGTCGATGGTGAAGGTCCCGGGCTTCTGCACGCGCGGAAACTCCTTGAACGTCTCCACGAACCGGCTCGCCGCGACCTGGGCCATGAGGATGAAGAAGTCATTGTGGAGCGTCCACTCGTAGTAGGTGTTCGAGGTGATGTCCGCCCGCTCGTACGGGTCCATGCGCAGGTTGAACACCTTGGGCAGGCGCAGCGGCGTGAACGGCTCCGCCCACACCCGCATGGTCCCCGCGACGCGCTGCTCCATGAACACGAGCTTCCAGTGGTCGTAGCGGACGCCCAGCACGTCCCCGTCGTCGCTGAAGTAGAAGAAGAAGTCCCGCGGGCTTTTCTCTTCCGCGCCCGTGAGAAAGGGCAGCATGTCGTAGCCGTCGATGTGGTTGCGGAACGGCTTGCCGTTGACGGTGGTGCCCTGCTTGAGCCGCTCCACCACGTCGGGGTCGCCCGCCATGGTCAGGAAGGTGGGGAGCCAGTCGTGGTGCTGCACGATGCCGTTGGACACGCTTCCCGCCTGGATCCTCCCCGGCCAGCGCGCCACCAGGGGAACGCGGAACGCGCCTTCCCAGTTGGTGTTTTTCTCCCCCCGGAAGGGGGTCATGGCGCTGTCGGGCCAGCTGTTCATGTGCGGCCCGTTGTCCGTGGAGTACATCACGAAGGTGTTCTCCGCGATCCCGAGCTCGTCCAGCAGGTCCAGCATCTGCCCCACGTGGCGGTCGTGATCGATCATGGTGTCGTGGTAGGGCGACTGCCAGCGACCGGCCTGGCCCAGGCTCTCCGGCTTGGTGTGCGTGAACAGGTGCATGTGCGTGGTGTTCAGCCACACGAAGAACGGCGTGCCGGCCTCGTGGCTGCGCGTGATGAAGTCCCGCGCGGCGTTCACGAACTCGTCGTCACAGGTCTCCATCCGCTTCGTCGTCAGCGGTCCCGTGTCCTCGATCTTCTGCTTCCCCACGCGGCCCCAGCGGGGCTCCTCCGTGCCGTCGTCCTCGCGCGTGGCCCAGCTGTGGATCACTCCACGCGGCCCCATGCGCTCCCGGAACGCCGGGTCCGTGGGGTAGTTGACCATCTCCGGCTCTTCCTCGGCGTTCAGGTGGTACAGGTTGCCGAAGAACTCGTCGAAGCCGTGCACCGTCGGCAGGTGCTCGTTGCGGTCGCCCAGGTGGTTCTTGCCGAACTGGCCCGTGGCATACCCCCGGTCCTTGAGCAGGTCGGCGATGGTCACCGTCTCCGCGCGCAGGCCCTGCGGCGCGGCGGGCACGCCCACCTTGGAGAGTCCCGTGCGGTAGACGCTCTGCCCGGTGATGAAGGACGAGCGGCCGGCGGTGCAGCTCTGCTCGCCGTAGCTGTCGGTGAACATCATCCCTTCGCGGGCGATGCGGTCGATGTTGGGCGTGCGGTAGCCCATGAGCCCGTGGCTGTAGCAGCTCAGGTTGCTGATGCCGATGTCGTCGCCCCAGATGACGAGGATGTTGGGCTTGTCGTGCGTGGTCCTGCTCATCCGTCCCCTCCTCCCGTGTGGTTGGCCGCGGCGCCCCCCGCCGCCCGCCGGTTCCCGCCCCGCCGCGGCGAAGGCCGAATGCCTCCCCCGCGGTCCGCATGGTTCGCCGTTCCCGTCCGCGCGCCCCCGGGGACCGCGCGGACGCCCGTCATGGACGCGCGCGTGAGCCGGCCGGCGGGTTCACCACCACGACGCTGACCGTGTCGGCCTTGCCGTCGCTGCGCGCGACGATGCGCGCCGTCCCGGCGCCCACGCCGGTCACCAGCGCCCCGCGGGCGGTGGTGGAGACCAGGGTGGCCACGGACGGGTTCAGGCTGGTGAACTCGATGGGGGGCGGGTTGTCCGGCTGCGTGCCCGCCAGCACGTACGGGTTGCCGTAGCGGTCGCGCGCGTCGGTGACGAGCACCCGCGTGGTGTCGCCGCGCGTGATGGAGTCGCGCAGGGCGTCGATCACCAGCGTGCCCACCACGGTGTCGGCGAAGACCACCATGAGCGTGCGGTCGAACACGTTCTCGTTGCCTTCCACGGCCGCCACCAGCTCCTGCAGGCCGGCCCGGGTGCCCGTGGTCCACGTGCCGCTGACGAGGCCGTCGGCGTTCGTCTGCGCGGTGGCGGGGGCCACGGACCCGCCCCCGGCCGGGCCCGTCCACACCACCGGGGCGCCCGCGACGGGCCGGTTGATCTCGTCCGTCACCCGGGCCACGACGGGCACGGCGTAGCCCGCGCGCAGGATGCGGTCGGGGCTCCCCTGCCCCACCTCCACCAGGGTGCGCAGGGCGCGCGCGCGCTCCGCCGGGGTGGGCGACCCCGTGGAGTCTTCGCACGCGGCCGCGGCGAGGGCGAGGAGCGCGGCCGCGGCCATCCCGCCGCGCCGGAACGTGTGAGGCTTCATGTCGGACCTTCCTTCCCCTTGATCGTCCCCACGCCCGCCACCGCCGGGCGGGCGCCGCGGGACCTTCCCGCGGCCGGGGGAACGATGCGCCGGCGGGGGCGGGAGCGTCTTGAACGAAGTTGGTGGTCCGGCGGAGGGATCGCCTTCCTTCTCCCTTTTTCGGCTCTCCGTGGATGGAGTCGCAGGCGAGCCCGGGGAGGGTGCGCCCGACGCGATGGAGTCGTCCACGGGCGGCATTCCCGATGCTGGCCGGAGCGCTCCCCGTTTCGGGTCGGATCCGGCGTGGAGCGTCGGGTCGCGCG
>NZ_DASURI010000802.1:0-7108 GCF_036280135.1 Longimicrobium sp. | reverse complement strand
CGCGCATCAACCCCGCGCAGGCCGAGCTCATCGCCCGGCTGGAGGCGCTGCTCGAGGGCGACTGAGGAACACCAACAGATTGTCTCACGCAGAGGGAGCAGAGGCAGCAGAGTACTTCATCGCGCGGTGAAGTACTCTGCTGCCTCTGCTCCCTCTGCGTGAAATGCAGTTCCGGGTTGCCGCGCGCGGGGCCGGCCGCCTACATTGGGCCGGGAGATTGGAAACTGCTACGCATCAGAATCTGAAATCATGGCCAAGACCTCCACGTTCGACATCACCTCCAGCGTTGACCTGCAGGAGGTGGACAACGCCGTGAACCAGGCGCACAAGGAAGTTGCCCAGCGATACGACTTCAAGGGCGCCACGATCGAGATCGAGTTCAGCAAGAAGGACGGCACGCTCAAGCTGCTGGCCGACGACGAGTACAAGCTCACGGCCCTCGTCGACATCATCCAGAGCAAGCTCATCAAGCGCGGCGTGCCCATCCGCAACCTGGACTACGGCGAGGTGGAGCAGGCGTTCGGGGGCAAGGCGCGGCAGACCATCACCCTGGTGCAGAGCATCAGCACCGAAAAGGGCAAGGAGATCGTCAAGTCCATCAAGGAAGCGGGCTTCAAGAAGGTCAACGCCCAAATCCAGGACGAGCAGGTGCGCGTCACCAGCCCGTCCATCGACGAGCTGCAGGCCGTGATCGCCCACCTCAAGAAGCAGGACTTCGGGCTGGAGCTCACGTTCGGCAACTTTCGCTCGTAACGCGGAACGCCTCCGCCGCCCGGCTGGGCGGCGGAGGCGTTCTCGTTGGCGCCCGGGTGCGTCAGTTCACGCCCTCGGTGTTGTCGCCCTGCGCGGCATCGCGGGCCGCGGCGGAATCGTGCCGGGCGGCGTCCTGCATCTCCTCGCGCGCGTCGGCCGTGTCACCCTGCGCCGCCTCCTGCGCGGCTTCCTGGCGGGCGTCCGCGGCCTCGTCGGCGTGGTCTTCGGCGTTGTCGTTGCACGCGGCGGTGCCGGTCGCCAGCATGGCGCCCAGCAGCAGGGCCCAGAAGCGCTTGCTCATCATCCGAGTCTCCATCGTCGGGGTACAGGGGGACAGCGTGGATGGAGCCCGCACAAGGCAAAAGCGCGGCCACCGCGCCAGCCCCGGGCCGGATGGTGAACAGCGGCGCCGTTTTTCGGCATGCTGTGACGCACGGCGATGCGGAGGGCACCCGCGCGCCGCTCCCGCGTACCAGGGACGGCGGCACGGGGGCGCGGCGGATTCAGTCGATGCCGTCGGTGCTGTCGCCCTCGGCCGCGTCGTCGCTGCTGCTGCGCTGCTGCTCGGCCTGCTCCCGGGGAGACTCGTTGGCGTCGTCCTCCTCGTTGTCGCACGCGGCGGCCGTAAGGACGAGCGCCGCCAGCAGGGCCATGAAACGCCTGGACATCCGCATCTCCATCGCTGGGTAGAATGACCGATACCGATCACGCGGGGCAGGGCAAGACGTCTGCCAGCCGCGACCTGTTCCGCCGCGCCTGCGGCATCATCCCCGGCGGCGTGAACTCGCCCGTGCGGGCGTTTCGCGCCGTGGGCGGCGAGCCGTTCTTCGTGCAGCGCGCGGCCGGCTCGCGCCTGTGGGACGCCGACGGCAACGAGTACATCGACTACGTGCTGTCGTGGGGCCCCATGATCCTGGGCCACGCGCACCCCGCCGTCGTCCACGCCGTGGCCGACGCCGCCACCCGCGGCACGTCGTACGGCGCGCCCACGGCGGCGGAGGTGGAGCTGGCCGAGGCCGTGCAGGGCTTCTTTCCCTCCATGCAGCGGCTGCGCTTCGTCAACAGCGGCACGGAGGCGACCATGAGCGCCGTGCGCCTGGCGCGCGGCTTCACGGGGCGCGAGCTCATCCTCAAGTTCGAGGGGTGCTACCACGGCCACGGCGACAGCTTTCTCGTCAAGGCCGGCTCCGGCGTGGCGACCCTGGGCCTGCCCAACTCGCCCGGCGTCCCGGCGGAGCTGTCGAAGCTCACGCTGACGGCGCCGTTCAACGACCTCGAGGCGGTGGAGACGATCTTCCGCGCCCATCCGGGAAAGATTGCCTGCGTGATCCTGGAGCCGGTCGTGGGCAACGCGGGCTTCATCCCCCCGGACGACGGATTCCTGCAGGCGCTGCGGCGGATCACCGAGGCGGATGGCGCGCTGCTGGTGTTCGACGAGGTGATGACGGGCTTTCGCGTGGCGCCGGGCGGCGCGCAGGAGCGCTTCGGCATCGTCCCGGACCTGACGACGCTGGGCAAGGTGATCGGCGGCGGGCTGCCCGTGGGCGCGTACGGCGGCCGGGCGGACGTGATGGACTGGATCGCGCCCGTGGGCCCCGTCTACCAGGCGGGCACCCTTTCCGGCAACCCGCTGGCCATGGCGGCCGGCCTGGCGCAGCTGCGCATCCTGCGCGACGAGAACCCGTATCCCGAGCTGGAGCGCAGGACGGCGCGGCTCGTGGACGGGCTGCTGGAGATCGGCCGGGAGCGGGGCGTGCCGATGACGGGCGGGAGCCTGGGGTCCATGTGGGGCGTGTTCCTTGCGGCGGGCCCGGTACGCAGCTTCGAGGACGCCAAGGCATCGGACGTGGAGACGTTCCGGCGCTTTTACCACGCCCTGCTGCGGCGTGGGGTGTTCTTCGCGCCCTCGGCGTTCGAAGCGGGCTTCATGTCCACCGCCCACACCGACCAGGATGTCGAAGCAACCCTTTCCCGCGCCCGTGAAGCACTTGCCGAAGCACGTCCGTAGCCTGGCCGCGCTGGCCCTGGCGCTGGCCGGGGCCTGCGCGCCGCGCGGGGCCCGCGTGCCCACGGTGCCCGTCGTCGTCATCCGCGACACGGTCGTCACCAACCGGCCGCCTGCCACGCCGCGCGACACGATGGTCATCGGCCCCTCGCAGCCGTCGCGGCCCGCGGGGCCCGCGGCCAACGCGACCCCCGTGAGCGTGGGGCTCATCATCGACACGAGCCGGGTGGAGATCACCTCCGCGGGCGACTTCACGGTCCACATGGAGGACGGGCGGGAGGTGGGCCGGGCGCGCGGCGGGCAGACGGTGGAGTTCCGGGACGAGGGCTCCACCATCAGCGTCGCGTCGCGCGGCGGGGCGCCGGGCAGCGCCATGCAGCGGCCGTCCGGGATGGGCGCCGCGGGGCTGCGGCCGCCGCTGCTCGTCCGCTCCGTGGACGGCGGCACGCTCACCCTGCGGGGGCAGCCGTACCGCGGCGAGCTGCGCATTCAGCAGGCGCCCGGCGGCGGGCTGACGGTGGTGAACCGGCTGGACATGGAGACGTACCTGCAGGGCGTGGTACCGCGGGAGATCGGCCGGTTCGACCTGGACATCTACGAGGCCATCAAGGCGCAGGCGGTGGCGGCGCGGACGTACGCGTACACCTACCTGGGCCGGCGCGCGGAGCAGGGCTTCGACGTCTACGCCACGGTGGAGGACCAGGTGTACGGCGGCGCCGGGGCGGAGAACGAGACGGTGAACCGCGCCGTGCGTGAAACTTCGGGCGAGATCCTGGCCTACAACGGGCGGCCCATCACGGCGTACTACCACTCCACCTGCGCGGGGCAGACGGCCGCCATAGACGAGGTGTGGAACAACGCGCCCGTGCCGTACCTGGTCTCCGTGCGCGACGTGGATGCCGGCGGGCAGGCGTACGACCGCAGCAGCAGCCGCTTCAGCTGGACGGTGCGGTGGACGCACGACCAGCTGGTGGGCATCCTGAACCGCACGCTGGCGGACTCGCTGCGGGGCCGGCGCATCTCGCGCATCGAGGACATGCGCATCCTGGAGCGCACGCCGTCGGACCGGGTGCGGGCCATGCGCATCCAGACGGACGCGGGCACCTTCACCGTGGGCAAGGACCGCGTGCGGTGGATTTTGCGCCCCACGGCGGAGACCACGCTCAACAGCAGCAAGTTCGACATCCAGCTGTCGCGCGGCGGCGGGCGGATCACGGAGGTCGTGGCGAACGGCGGCGGCTGGGGGCACGGCATCGGGATGTGCCAGGTGGGCGCCATGGGCCGCGCCCGCGCCGGCCAGGACTACCGGACGATCCTGCGCACGTACTATCCCGGGACGGTGATCCAGGCGCTGTACTGAAACGGCGGAGTGCGTGGGTGCGGAAGTGCGAAAGTGCGAAAGTAACGGCCGCACGGAGGAGCCCTCACCCGCTCGCTGTCGCTCGCACCCTCTCCCGCAAACTGCGCGGGAGAGGGTGTACACCCCGGTTCCTGCACGGGGGCGGATTCCGCGCATGGTCGTTCTCCCCTCTCCGCGAGGAACGAGCGGGGAGGGGCCGGGGGAGGGGCGGGCCGCTGCCGGCGAGGGCCGTCCCATTCCGCACTGAACGCTGTCACCTCCCCCGCGCAGCGGGGGAGGTCGCGAGTCGACGAGCGGGTGGGGCCGTGCGCGACGGACTCCGCCTCCGTGCAAGACGCAGTTCTCCCTTCCCTCATGCAGTTTATGGGGGAAGGGTCGGGGATGGGGGGCGCTCCGCCCGTGCGGCGAACTTCGCCTCCACGCACGAAGCCTGATCATCCCCCGATCCGCTTGATCCATCACCCTGACCGATCCACGATGCCTCGATTCTCCCGTTCCACCGCCGGCCTCGCCGCCGCGCTCCTGGCCGCGCTCGCGGGCCCGGCGCGGGCGGCCGCGCAGGACATGGCGGACTACGACTACGAGAACCTCGTCCTGAGCGGCGTGGGCGTGCACGTGGCGGAGATCTTTCCGTCGCGCTCCGAGCCCACGCTGGGCCTGAACGTGCGCGTGGACCTGGGCCTGCTGGGCCCCAACGTGCGCATCACCCCCGGCCTCACCTTCTGGTCCACCCGGCTGCGCGACGGCGAGGTGCAGCGCATGGAGGACCGCATCGAGGCCGCCTGCGAACGCGGCGGCGTGCCCTGCCCGGGCATCGACCTGGGCGAGGTGGAGATCAGCGACATGTCCCTGGACGTGGACGCCCACTTTTTGTGGGCCACGGACTACGTCGTGGAGCCGTACGCCGGCGCCGGCGTGTCGCTGCACCTGCTGAACGGCCGCGGCGACTTCATCGACGACACGTTCGTGGAGGAACTGCTGGACGCCATCGCCCCGGGGCTGAACCTGGTGGGCGGGCTGGAGGTGCCCGTGGCGGAGAACCTGCGCGTGCTGGGCGAGGCCCGCGGCGTGCTCACGGGCAACGTGCGCTACATCAGCCTGAGCGTGGGGGGCGCCTGGCGCTTTCCCCCGCGGCTGCAGCGGCCCGTGATGCCGCCGCCGCCGCCCCCTTCCACGGGAGGTCGCTGATGGCCACGGTACGTCCGCCCGTCCGCGTGGCCGTGCTGGGCGCGGGGAGCATCGCCCAGATCGTGCACCTGCCCATCCTCACCCGCATGCGCGGCGTGCAGGTGGCCGCCATCGCCGACCGCGACGCGCACACGGCGCGCACCATCGCCAAGCGGTTCGAGGTGCCCACGGTCACCACGAGCTTCGAGGAGGTGCTGACGGACGACGTGGACGCCGTCGTCGTCTGCACGCCCAGCAACCGCCACGAGGACCACGTGCGCGCCGCCCTGCGCGCCGGCAAGCACGTGCTGTGCGAAAAGCCCCTGGCCCTCACCCCCGAGGGCGTGGCGTCGCTGCTGGAGGAGCCCGGCGCCGAGGACCGGCTGGTGGTCGCCATGAACCAGCGCTACCGGCCCGACGCCGTGGCCCTGCGCCAGTTCGTGAGCGGCGGCGAGCTGGGCGACGTGTACTACCTGCGCACGGGGTGGCTCAACCGCTACCGCCCCCGCGGCCGCACCTGGCGCGAGCGCAAGGCCACGGCCGGCGGCGGCGCCCTGATGGACCTGGGGCTGCAGATGCTGGACCTGGCCCTGTGGACGCTGGGCTACCCCGTGCCGGAGCGCGTGTCGGCGCACATGTACCAGCGCCCGGGCAGCGAGGTGGAGGAAGCCGCCATGCTCGTGGTGGGGCTGGAAGGCAACCGCGTGGTGAACCTGGAGTGCACGTGGAGCCTGCTGGCCCAGCGCGACCGGCAGTACCTCAACCTGATGGGCAGCGGGGGCAGCGGGTCGCTGTCGCCCCTGGCCGTGTTCAAGGACATGCCCGCCGGGCTGGTGGACGTGACGCCCCAGGTGCCCGCCACCCGCGAGAACCTGTTCACGGCCAGCTACCGCAACGAGCTGGCGCAGTTCGTCGAGGCCGTGCGGGGCGACCGCGTGGTGCAGTCGCCGCGCGAGCACCTGGTGCTCATGCGGCTGGTGGAGGCGGCGTACCGCTCCGCGCAGGAGCGCCGCGAGATCGTGCTGTAGGGGCCGGCGCGTTTCTTGACGGCGGGTGCGGCCCATCGACTGCGGGACCAACCGACCGACGGAAAGGGACAGGACGATGGCGGACGTGAAGGAGCTGATCGACGGGATGAACGAGGACCTCGCGGCCGAGTATCAGGCCGTGGTGATGTATCGCACCTACGCCGCGCTGGTGACGGGGCCGTGGCGCCAGGAGCTGCGGGGCTTCTTCGAGGGCGAGATCCCGGACGAGCTGGGCCACGCGGCCTTCCTGGCCGACAAGATCGTGGCGCTGGGCGGCGTGCCCACCACGGAGGTCAAGCCCGTGCCCATCCCCCGCAGCAACCGCGAGATGCTGGAGAACGCGCTGCAGGCCGAGGTGGACACCATCGAGCGCTACACCAAGCGCATCGAGCAGGCCGAGGCCCTGGGCGAGGTGAGCGTCAAGGTCAAGCTGGAGGACCTGATCGTGGACGAGAGCCAGCACCGCGACGACATCCGCCGCATGCTGATGGACTGGAAGGAAGCCACCTGACCCTCCGTCCGCCTCGGCGGACGAGGGACGACGGACGGAGGATGGACGACGGGCGGTCCCGGCTGCGTGCCGGGACCGCCCGTTCGCGTCCGCGGATCAGCGCCGGGACAGCAGCCAGCGCGCCTCCTGCCGGGCCCCGCGGACCACGGCCCGGCCCAGCAGCGCCACGGGCGAGCCGGCGCTGAACGCGTGGGCGATGGCGTACAGCGCCCGCGGCGGGAACGCGGGCGTGTTGGCGATGGCGTAGATGGGCTCCCACGCGTCCGGCCGCAGCTTGGCCTTGA
>NZ_DASURI010000801.1:0-23669 GCF_036280135.1 Longimicrobium sp. | reverse complement strand
GGCTCGATGGTGAGCGTGGCCCCGTACGCCACCTGCACGGCCGCCGACAGCCGGTACGGCGAGTTGGCGAGCGTCCACCGCCGGTTGGTGCTGATGATGCCGCCCACGTCCGTGGGCTGCGCCAGCACCGTCACCCCCACGGAGGCCGCGTGCCCCTCCACCCGCGCCGTGAGGGTGGCCGTGCCGGGGAGCTGCGCCACCAGCGTGTCGGCGCGCACGGACACCACGCCGGGCGCGGAGCTGGACACGGTCGCGGGGCGGCCCGGGAGCACGCTGCCCCGCGCGTCGAAGGCCCGCACGACGAACGCCCGCTTCTCCCCCACGATCAGGTCGCTGGGGGCCACCTCCAGGGCGACGGAGGCCACCGGCGTGCGCACGGTGATCGTCGCCGGTGCGGACTGCACCCCCTCGACGGTGGCGCGGATGCCCGCCGTCCCGTCCACGCGCGCCGTCACCGTGCCGTCCGCCGCCACCCCCGCCACGGCGGGCGCGGACGACGTCCACGCCACGGCCCGGCCGGGGAGCGCGTTTCCGTCCGCGTCGCGCGCCGTGGCCGTGACCCGGCGCGTGTCGCCGGGCTCCAGCGTGGCCGTGTCGGGAGCAACGTCCACGGACACCACGCGGGCCAGCACCGTGACCTCCGCCGTGGCCGTCCGGCCCTCGGCGCTCGCGGTGAGGGTGGCCGTGCCGGGCGCCAGGGCGTGCAGCGAATCCGCCAGCAGCCCCACGACGGCCGGCGCGGAGGTGGCCACCGTCACCGCCCGCCCGGCCAGCTCCCGGCCCGCCCCGTCGCGCGCCGTGACCGTGTACCGCTGCTTTTGGCCCACGACCAGCGTGGCCGTGGCGGGCTGGAGGGCCAGCGTGGCGATGGGCACGCGCACGGTGATGAGGG
This sequence comes from Longimicrobium sp., assembly GCF_036280135.1. Taxonomy (GTDB): domain Bacteria; phylum Gemmatimonadota; class Gemmatimonadetes; order Longimicrobiales; family Longimicrobiaceae; genus Longimicrobium. The sequence goes on along the minus strand of NZ_DASURI010000801.1, from coordinate 22,777 downwards.
CCGGCGCGGACTGCACGCCCTCGCTCGCCGCGCGGAGCTGCGCCGTGCCTTCGGCGCCCGCCGTCACCACGCCGTTGACGTCCACCGCGGCCACGGCGGGGTCCGTGCTCGTCCACGTGACGGCCCGTCCCGCCAGCGCGCTGCCGCCCGCGCCGCGGACCACGGCGGAGAACGCGCGGGTGGCGCCGGGCTCCAGCGTGGCGGTGTCGGGGGCGACGTCCACGGCCGCCACGGCGGCGATCACCGTGATCTGCGCCGTCGCCGTGCGGCCCTCGGCCTGCGCGGTGAGGGTGGCCGCGCCGGGCGCCAGGGCGTGCAGCGAATCCGCCAGCAGCCCCACGACGGCCGGCGCGGAGGTCGCCACGGTCACCGTCCGCCCCGCCAGCTCCCGGCCCGCCGCGTCGCGCGCCGTGACCGTGTACCGCTGCTTCTGGCCCACGACCAGCGTGGCGGTGGCGGGCTGGAGGGCCAGCGTGGCGATGGGCACGCGCACGGTGATGACGGCCGGCGCGGACTGCACGCCCTCGCTCGCCGCGCGCACCTGCGCCGATCCTTCGCCCCGCGCCGTAACGATGCCGTTGGCGTCCACCGTGGCCACGGCCTCGCTGGTGGAGGTCCACGTCACCGTTCGTCCCGCCAGCGCGTTGCCGCCCGCGTCCCGCGCCGTGGCCACCAGCGCGCGGGTGGCGTTGGGCTCCAGCGTGGCGGTGTCCAGCGAAAGCGTGAGGGAGGCGACGGGCGCGGGAAGCACCGTCACCACCCGCTGCCCGGTCGCGGCGCCGGCGCGCGCCACGATGGTCGCCGCGCCCGGCGCGATGCCCGTCACGCGGCCGGAGCCGTCCACCCCCGCCAGCGAGGGATGCAGGCTGCTCCACTCCACGGGACGGTCCGCGAGCGCGGTGCCGTCCGCGTCCAGCGGCGTGGCCGTGAGCTGGATGCTGCCGCCCGGCAGCACCTCCGTGGCGGATGCCTGCACCCGTACGGACGCCACGGTCACGGGCTGGACGCCGGCGGTTTCACCGGAACAAGCGGCGGCCAGGGCGAGCAGTGCCGCCGCGGCCGCCGATCTGATGCGATTCATTGGATGGAAAGGTCTTGCACGGAATGGAAGAAATTGGCCGACAAACCTATGAACAACCCGATCCGGCCGGAAGGTACGGAGGCGGATTCGCGTCCGCGGGGCGGGCGAGCGGACCGGGGACGAAAACGAGCGCGGGGGACCCCGCCGGTCCCCCGCGTCGTCCTCCGTCGTACGCGTACCCTCGTACCCCGTACCTTCGTACCGTCTTCAGGCCGCGGCGGGCGCGAGGGGCGCCACCATGGCCTCCTCCAGCCAGGACGGGCGCGTCATCCCCGCCTCGTCCATGATCTCCACGGCCTCCTCGCCCTCCACCGTCTCGCGCTCCAGCAGCGCCACGGCCAGGGCCGCCAGCGCCTCGCGGTTCTCGCCGATCACCTCGCGGGTGCGGGCGTACAGGCGCTCCAGGATGCCCTGCACCTCGCGGTCCATCCGCGCGTGCGCCTCGGGGCTCAGGCTGCCCATCTCGCCGTCGTGGATCAGCAGCCCCGTCTCGTGGCCCATTCCCAGCTGGTACACCATCTTGCGGGCAATGCCGTTCACCTGCTGCAGGTCGCTTTGCGCGCCGCTGGTGATGGCCGCGGGGCCAAAGACCAGCTCCTCGGCCGCGCGCCCCGCCAGCCCCTTCATGATCAGCGCCTCCAGGTAGCTGCGCCGGTACAGGTAGCGGTCGTCCTGCGGCGAGAAGTAGGCGACGCCCATGGCCTGCCCGCGGGGCTGGATGGTCACCTTGTGCAGCCCGTCCTCCGGCGCGCACAGCACGCCCACGAGCGCGTGGCCGGCCTCGTGGTACGCCACCGTGGCGCGCTCGGCGTCCAGCGCGCGAAAGCCCTTGCGCTCCTTGCCCAGCAGCAGCCGGTCGCGCGCGGCGTCCAGGTGCGTCCAGCGCACGCTGCGGTCGCCCGTGCGCGCGGCGTTGATGGCCGCCTCGTTCAGCAGGTTGGCCAGCTCCGCGCCCGTGGAGCCGGGCGTGAGCCGCGCCAGCCGGGCGAGGTCCACTTCCTCGTGCAGGGGGATGCCGCGCCGGTCCACGTGCAGCCGCAGGATCTCCTCGCGGCCGGCCGAGGTGGGCGGCGACACGCTCACCATCCGGTCGAAGCGGCCGGGCCGCTTGAGGGCCTCGTCCAGGTCGTCCGGCCGGTTGGTGGCGGCGATGACGACCACGCCCGCCAGGGGATCGAAGCCGTCCATCTCCACCAGCAGCTGGTTGAGCGTGCGGTCGTCCTCGTTGTGGCTGCGGTTGCGGCCGCGCTTGCCGCCCAGGGCGTCGATCTCGTCGATGAAGATCACGCCGCCCTTCTTGCGCGCGCGCTTGAACAGCGACTTGATGCGGTGCGCGCCCATACCTACCAGGAAGCCCGTGACCTCCGAGCCGCTGATGGAGAAGAACGGCACGCCCGCCTCGCCCGCCACGGCGCGCGCCAGCAGCGTCTTGCCCGTGCCCGGCGGGCCCACGAGCAGCGCGCCCTTGGGGATGCGGGCGCCCAGGGCCGCGAAGCGGTCCGGCGCGCGCAGGAACTCCACCATCTCGCGCAGCTCGTCCGCGGCGCCCTGCGTGCCCGCCACGTCGGCGAACGTCACGTCGCTCTCGCCCGAGCCGCCCAGCTCCTGGTCGCCGCCCGCGCCCTTGACCTGCCGGTAGACGAAGTAGCCTACGCCGGCCACCAGCACCAGCTGCACGACGAGCGTGAGGATGCTGCGCGGCGTGGTGCGCCCCGGCGCCTCGGCCAGGGTGAGCTCCACGCCGGCGGCCTCGGCGCGGGCCGCCAGGGCGTCGATGTCCCGCAGGGGATACGCGACGGTAAAGTCGTGCTCCGCGCCGTTGACGTCACCCGCGGCGCCCGCCCACTCGCCCAGGATCACGTCGCCCGGGCGGACGACGAGCGATTCCACGCGCTTTTCGCGCACGGCCGTCAGCAGCTCGCTGTAGGCGATCCGCGGCGCGTGGGGCGCGCGCGCGGCCAGCCACGCCCACGCGCCCGCCGCCACGATCACGACGGCCAGCACGGCCAGGCCGATGCGGACGGCGGACGCGGCGATGGCGGGCGCCACCTTGCGCCGGGGGAGGGGCTTGCCGGTGGCCACGCCCGTGCGCGGCTCGGCGTCTTCCCGCGGGGCGGGGGTAAGGCGGTCAGGGGACGGAGGAGACATGCTGGACCACTGCGGAATCACGAGACGGAAACGCCGGTCCGGGCCCTGGCGAGGCCCGCCGGCGGAAGAATGCGCGTTCTTGCACCCGCCGCCCGGCCGCCGAAAGCGGCGGCCAAATGGTTTGACGGCAGGGAGTTAAAAAGATAACGACGTCGAGCACGGGGCGGGAGTGCCCCCTCGCGCCGTTCGGCCGTCTCCCGCGGACCGGGATACACTTCTTCTACGGGGAGGGTGCGCCGCGCGGACGTATCGCGATCAGCCGATGCTCCGGCGGGCTTCGTCGCACTCCTCGCAGCCGGCGTCTTCCGGGTGGAGAAAGACGAGCGGATCGCGCGACAGCTGTTCCCGCGCCACACGGACGACGTCGCGGGCGCGGACGAGCCAGGCGCGCGCGTGCCCCACGATGCCCTCGCGCTGCAGCCCGCGCTCGCGCAGCCACCCGTCCGCCAGGGCAAAGCGCGCGCAGCAGTGGTCGTTTTCGCCATAGTCCACGCGCGTCGGCACGCCGTCCCGCAGCACGGTGACGTGCCTGGGGATGCGATACGGCACGTCCGCCAGCAGCTCCGCCAGGTGCAGCGTGGTGTCGGCGTCGTGGTCCACGCCCAGCAGCAGCACCTGCCCGTCCAGGTCGTGCACCCGGCCGATGGGGCTCTCCGGCGTGTGCGGCGGCGTGGGCAGCGCCCCGCTGACGACGCGCTCCGCCCGTGGCCCGATGGCGGCGAACGCGAACGGATGCGCGCTGCGCGCCGTGCCGGGTATCCGCCAGAAGGTGTCCGCGACGATGCCCAGGTCCTCGGACGCGGGTGTCGCCAGCGGATCGAACGGCGTCTCGTCGTCGCCCGTCCACGAGGGCATCACGAGCGTCCCCTCCGGGCCGAGCGCCGCGCGCAGCGCCTCGATCAATCCGTGCGGCCCGCCTTCGATCGGCCGCACGGCGCGAAAGGAGGTGTGGACGCACAGCACGCCGCCGGGCTCGACGCCCAGCGCGCGCAGCTGCTCCGCGACCTCGGCGATGCGCATCGCTCCTCCTGTGGTTTCGTCCTCCATTGCCCTCCCCTTAACCCGATGCCTGGATTTCGTGATCGTGATCCAGGAAAAACGATGGGGATCGCGGAATGGTTCCCGTGATCCCCGTGTGGAGCGTCTTTCAATCGTGAGTCATCGTGGCGGAAAGAAGGCCGCCTGGTACAGCCATCCTCGTGCGTCCGCGATGGAGCGCAGCTTCTTCGCCAGCTTCTCGATTGCCGGCTTGTCCATCCCCGAGAAGTCGATCACCACGTGTTCCGGGAACGGCTCGGGGTCCGGTTCCACGGGCAGGTGGAGCGCCGCGCATTCGGCGACGTTCACGCCCATGACGCCAACGGACGCAAAACCCAGGACGGCCGTGAAGTGGTGCCAGGCGGGCTCCGGACCAATCTGATCTCCGTCGTACGCCGACAGGCGGTTCTCGTCCTTGGGTGTCGGGCGAAAGGCCTGCGACGTCACGCGGCCCTGCTGCACGAATGTCGGATGGATCTGCCGCAGGAGGATCGTGTCTCCCTTCACGACACCCCGCCATCCGACAGCTCGCGAAGGCGGGCAGCCATCCAGGCCCAATCATCCCCGTGGTCGAGGTCGAGCTCCTGCGATTCTTCGTCGTCCGTCCGCAGGTTCAGCACATGCCACTCGGCTCGACGGCTTTCAAGGGAAACGTCCAGCGACAGGTCGAACGGAGTCAGCGACCACTCCGCCCGAACGCCGCCCTCCGCCGTGGGATAGAGATAGGGAAGCGGCAGGTGCTCCGGATAACGACGCTCGAAGCTACGGCTGAACCAGTCCAGCCCTTCCGGCGAGGGCTGGACTCCCTTGCCGTCCAGCCAGCCGGGCTTCAGGTCGCGGAACTCGTCCAGCCGAGCCGCGACGTCGTTCGGGTCCAGCAGGGTAACGTGCTCCACCGAATCGATCCCTTGCAGACGGTTGAAGCGGTTGTAGCGGCCCACGCCCTGCACCAGCACGCGCGCGCCGCTCCGATATCCGTTGAAGGCGTCGAGCACGGTCTGCAGGTGCGGCGCGCCGATCGTCGCCCGCACCTTGGGGCCGCTGATCACCTGAAGCGTAAAGCTCATGCTTTCCTGGTCTGCCTCCGGCACCGAGCCTCGGAGGGCGATTTCCTCGGCCACCGCCTGCACGTGCGCGGGCGCCAGGACAAGCCTCCGGCGGCTGCTTTTCGTCAGCCTCGCGGGGCGGGAGGGATCGTCCGGATTGAACTCGATGGATTCGTCTCGCCGGAGACTGCGACCCACCCGGTCGAAGTAGCCGAGCAGGCTTTCGGGCAGGTGATCCGTGACCGGCTCATTGTGCGCGGCCGCGTCGACCGCGCCCAGAATCCGGACCCGCGCCTGCTCGAAGTAGACCCGGTGCTGCGGGAGAAACGTCTCCGCCGTGAAGAGCGCGATGACGGGGACCGCGCTCCCCCGATCCACGCCAGTGATCCGGAGCGAGACGCTGCTGCTGAAGCCGCGCGGTGCCTTCCTTCGGCCGGCATGCTCGTTCAGGTATACCCACTTCGCCACCTCGACGACCATCTCCTCCAGCACGGCCAGGTCCTTCAGCAGCTCCAGGGGAATCGCTCCCTCCTGGAACCGCTCTCCCACGAGACGGGGCCTGAGAAACGGGGTCGATTGGCTCATCAAACAACTCTACCGTAGACAGCGGATTCCCGCCAGTGAGGCACCCCTTCGGATGAATCCGGTTCACCGCATCCGCCTCTCGCCGGGGGCGGAAATCGGCTTGACCGGACGGGGCCGGGCGGATAGACTGCCGCGTCTCCTTTCGGCCCCATCATCCACGCAGCAAGAGGGTTGATCCGCATATGGCAACGCAGGGCAAGGACACGGACGTCGTCTTCCTCTCCGCCAAGCGCACGGGGATGGGCACCTTTGGCGGCTCGCTCAAGGACTTCAGCGCCACGGACCTGGGCGTGTTCGCCGCCAAGGCCGCGCTGGCCGAGAGCGGCGTGCCGGCCGAGGAGGTGGGGCACGTTGTCTTTGGCAACGCGCTGCAGACGTCGGCGGACGCCATCTACCTGGCCCGCCACATCGGCCTCAAGGCGGGGCTGCCCATCGACACGCCGGCCCTCACGCTCAACCGCCTGTGCGGCAGCGGCTTCCAGGCCATCGTGAGCGGCGCCATGGAGATCATGCTGGGCGAGGCCGAGGTCGCGCTCTGCGGCGGGACGGAGAGCATGAGCCAGGCCCCGCACGTCATCCGCGGCGCCCGGTGGGGCGACCAGCGGCTGGGGCCCGCCGGCAAGTTCTACGAGGACCTCCTCTGGGAGTCGCTCACGGACCCCTTTGCCGGCTGCAGCATGGCGGTGACGGCCGAGAACCTGGCCGACCACTACGGCATCACCCGCCAGCAGGTGGACGAGTACGCCTTCCGCTCGCAGCAGCTGGCGGGGCAGGCGTGCGAGCAAAAGCGCTTTGACGCCGAGATCACCCCCATCACGCTCAAGAGCCGCAAGGGCGAGACGCAGTTTGCCTGCGACGAGCACATGCGCCCCGAGACGACGATGGAGATGCTGGGCAAGCTCAAGCCGTACTTCAAGGAGGGCGGCACGGTCACGGCCGGCAACGCCTCCGGCATCGGCGACGGCGGCGCGGCGGTGATGATCGCGAACGCGGCGTACGCGCAGCGCAACGGCCTGCGGCCCATCGGCCGCCTGGTCAGCTGGGGGATCGCGGGCGTGGAGCCCAGGCACATGGGCATCGGGCCGGCGCCGGCGTCGCGCGCGGCGCTCAGGAAGGCCGGGATGGACGTGGGCGACATGGACCTCGTGGAGGTGAACGAGGCGTTCGCGTCGCAGTACTGCGCCGTGGAGAAGGAGCTGGGGCTGGACCGCGAGCGCACCAACGTGAGCGGCGGCGCCATCGCCATGAGCCACCCGCTGGGGATGAGCGGCGCGCGCATCACCGTGCACCTGCTGCACGAGCTGCGTCGCCAGGGCAAGCGCTTTGGCCTGGGCACGGCGTGCATCGGCGGCGGGCAGGGCATTGCCCTGGTCGTGGAGGCCTTCCCGGCCGCGGCGGAGTGATGAAACCGAAGTACCAAGTGCCAAGTACCAAGCGCCGGGTTAGAATGATGTACTTGGAACTTGGCACTCGGCACTTGGCACTCGTCCAATGAGCGACTCCAGCGGAGCCCAGGCGCCGCCGCCCGGCCAGCCCGGCGGCGGATTTCCGTCGCAACAGCAGCAGCCCGCTCCCCGGCCCGGGGGCGGGCTGCCCGCGCGCCGGCTGAGCAACCAGGAGCTGGAGGCCGTCATCCGGCGCGCCGTGGAGATCCAGTCCGCGGCCGGCACGCCGGACGAGGGCATCCCCGAGGCCGAGGTGCTGCGCATTGGCCAGGAGCTGGGACTGGATCCGGGCACCGTCCGCCGCGCCATCACCGACGTGCGCGGCCGGCCGCCGCAGGAGACCGGCCTCCTCGCCAAGACCATGGGGCCGGGCACCCTGCGCGCGGCCCGCACCATCCGCAAGAACGCGGCGGTGGTGGGGCTCATGCTGGAGGAGCACCTGCTCAAGTGCGAGTACATGGCCGTCCAGCGGCGCTTCCCGGACCGCACGCGCTACGTGCGCGGGACGGGCTTCGCCGCGGCCATGGGACGGGGGATGCGCGTCTTCAGCCAGTCGCACAAGGCCATGGACCTGGCGCAGCTGGACGTGGCCGTGAGCGCCCTGGACGACGAGACGTGCGTGGTGGAGCTGTCCGTGGACATGGGCGGCGTCCGCGGCGGCATGGCGGCGGGCGCCGCGGCCATCGGCGGGGGCGCGGCCGTGGGGATCACGGCCGCCGTGCTCGCCACGCCCATCATCGACCCGCTGGCCCTGCTGAGCATCCCGGCGGCGCTGGGCTCGTGGCTCGGCATGCGCGGCATCTACGGCGCCGTGCAGAGCAGCACCCAGGACAAGCTGGAAAGCTTCCTGGACCGGGTGGAGCACAACGAGCTGGAGATGCCCCGGTCCGGCGGCGGGCCGTTCGGCCCCGGCGGGCTGAACCTGGGCGGCGGCGGCTTCGGCTTTCGCATCGGCGGGCTGGGCGGCGGGCCAAAGGGTCCGCGCGGGCCGTGGGGCCCTCGATGACGGCGGGTGCGCGGTGACGGCGGACGGGATGCCGTTCATCCGCCGCGCGGCCGTTCTCGCGTCCTCCCTCCTGCTGTCCCTCACCGCCTGCCGCGGGGACGCGGACGCCGAGGCCTCTTCCCTCGTGGGGCGCTGGGAGGGGACGGACGACGACGTGGAGTTCTTCGACGGCGGGCGGGTGCTGCTGCGGCGGGGCCAGTTTCGCGGCGTGGGGCGCTACGAGTGGGTGGAGCCCGGCCGCGTGCTGGTGACGTACGAGGGCGCCCTGGCCGGCTCCGTCCCCGGCGACTACCGCGTCAACGCGGGCCGGGAGATGCTGGAGCTGTGCGAGACGGACCGCCCGGCGCGCTGCATCCGCTACGCGCGGCACGCGGGCGGCCCGACGGCGGACACGGCGGGCGCCGTGCCCCGGCGCGACGCGTCCGGCCGCGTGGAGGAGCGGCCCCGGCTGGCGCAGCTGCCCGCGGAGCACCAGTCACCGCCCGAGGCGCGCGCCAAGGAGGGCGAGGTCGTCCTCAAGCAGGCGTACACGCTGCAGTCCGTCTACAAGGTGGAGCGCGGCGCCTACGCGCGGGACTTTCGGGCCCTGGAGGAGGTGGGCTGGCAGACGCCGCCCCTGCGCCACTTCCATCCGCCGCGCGTCGTTCGCTGGGACAACCGGCTGTGCATCGTCATCGAGCCGCGCGCGGCGGACCTGTGGCCCCTGTCCGTGGACGAGAACGGCACGCTGGGCCGCGGCAAGTCCTGCGGCTGATCCATCGAGGACGCGCGCGGGGCTGATTCTCGGGAAGTTCGACGGAGCTACGAGCTCGCTGGACCTACACTGACCGAAACGTTCCGTCCCGCGGGGGACGGCTCACTCAACAGGAGACCAGGATGGCGGAGATCAAGCGGGTCGGCGTGCTGGGGTGCGGGCTCATGGGCAGCGGCATTGCCCAGGTGGCGGCCGCCGCGGGGTACGAGACCATCGTCCGCGAGGTGAGCGACGAGGTGGTGCAGCGCGGCATCGGCGGCATCGGCAAGCAGCTGGGCAAGGCCGTGGAGAAGGGCAAGATGGCCGCCGAGGACCGTGACGCCATCGTGGGCCGGCTCAAGGGCACCACGAACCTCGAGGACCTGCGCGACTGCGACATCATCATCGAGGCCGTCGTGGAGGACCTGGCGGTCAAGAACGAGATGTGGAAGACGCTGGACGCCGTCTGCGGGCCGGACACCATCTTCGCCAGCAACACGTCGTCGCTCACCATCGCCGACATGGCGGCGGCCACCAGGCGGCCGGAGCGGATGGTGGGGCTGCACTTCTTCAACCCCGTGCCGGTGATGAAGCTGGTGGAGGTGGTCAAGACCATCGCCACCGACCCGGCCGTGTTCGACACGGCGTTTGCCTTCGCCAAGTCGCTGGGCAAGGAGCCCATCGTCTGCAAGGACAACTCGGGCTTCGTGGTGAACCTGCTGCTGGTGCCGTACATGATGGACTCCATCCGCGCGCTGGAGCAGGGCGTGGCCACCATCGAGGACATCGACAAGGGGATGCAGCTGGGCACCGGCTACCCCATGGGCCCGTTCGTCCTGAGCGACTTCGTGGGCCTGGATACGCTGGACAAGATCGGCGACATCATGTTCAAGGAGTACAAGGAGAAGCGCTACGCCTCGCCGCCGCTCCTCAAGCGCATGGTCAGCCTGGGCTACTTTGGCCGCAAGTCGGGCAAGGGCTTCTACGACTACTCCGGCGAAAAGCCGGTGGCGATGAAGCTGGTCTGACCGGCTGATCGCAGGCTGGGTGCGAGGGGCGTCGCGGGTGCGGCGCCCCTCGTTCGTTGACAATCCACATCGACGAGCTGAGCGGATGCCGGCTGGCGTGCTTCGGCGAGGGTGGATGGAGCGCATCCCCCGCGAGGAGCTCCGCGGCGGCTTTTCGGTGGAGTTCGGTCGCATGGACGCGCGCGAGTAACGCTGACGCCCGCCTGATCGGCGGGCGGAGCAGGGGGAAGATGCCCGGGTGCCGCGCGATTGCGGCGCCCTTTCTCGTGCGAAGCTGTCCCTTGCGTGCACATTTCTCCGCTCGCATGTTTGGCGCCCCAACGATCGTAGCGTGCCCGGCGAGTCGTATCCGGTGCGGGTTCTCGCCAGATCGTGCCACCCTGACGGTTTCATGGTCGTCGAGTTCCGGGACGTAATCGGGTTTCGTGGCGAGAAGCTGGTCGAGCTTCGTCTTACAGATTACAGCCACTTCGAGAAGCCTCTCTTTCGCCCCGGGTTTCTGGGCGAAAAGTGGCCCTCCATCGACTTTTACGTCGAGTTGAATTCCGTTCGCGGAAAACGGCCGTACTTCTTCGCGCAGGTAAAAACCACTTCATCAGCACTGTCGGCTGAGTCGACTCACCTGAGCATCTCGTCCAGGAAACGTGATATCGAACGACTTCTGCGCATCCCGGGTCCAACGTATATATTTGGTGTGCACGAGCCGACTGGTCGCGTGTTCGTCCGGTCCATCCACACCGGGATGCCCGTCCAGGCGATTACGCGTATCCCCGTGGCCTACGAGCTGACGAGCACGAACCTTGAGGTGCTTCACCGGGAAGTGCGCGATTTCTGGTCTGCGAACGACCACAAGCCTGCAGCTTCGGTGTTCTCATGAGTGATCGACAGAAAGCCGGGTTGCTCGGTCGCAGGGGTGCTCTCATGGCCGAGCTCTTTCTCCAGGAACTGGGCGCGGAGTTCATCGCGCGGCCCACGGCCGACCTGGGCTACGACTTCTTCGTCGGCTTCAACAATCCGGACGGGGGCGTGAACATCGCGGCGGTGGAGGTCAAGGCCACCGATCGGCCGGTGCAGCATCTTTATCCCGTCCCGAGGCGGCTATTCCGGCGCTTGGCGAACTCCAACATCCCGGTGCTCCTGCTCGTGGCGAACGTAAAGGAGAACCGTCTGTTCTACGCGCTGCCGAGCGCGGATGCGCCCGGCGCGGAGACGGACGCGAACACCGTCTCGATCCCCATGACACCGGTCGATGAGGCGACGCGGGATGAGCTTCGGAACCTGCTCGCCAATCCGCACGCAGCCGCATTGTAGCTGGCCGCATCAGCCGAGTGATGAACGCAGGGGCGCCGCGCGGTTGCGGCGCCCCTTCGCGTTTTCCTGCGCATCCGCAACTCGCTCGCGGGATCAGCCGGGTTGGCGAGTTCGAGCCATGGCCGTTGACCCGTGGGAATTCTCTCCTTCGGGCGTCGGGTGGAACGCCAGGGCGCGGATAACCCTTCTGCTGATGCGAGGGACGGGAAGGGGCGACGTGCGATCCGTGCCCCCATTGGAACAGATGGCGCAGGTCTGCTCGTTGCAATCACTTAGGAAGAATCTACTCTCGTTGCGGAGTTTCTTCGGCTTTTGGCGGGAACAGATGTGTTAGGTACATATCCTGCAAAGGGTTACGGGCACAGGACGCCGTGAGGGGCACGGCGCACGGAACCCGGAGCAGGGGAGGGGACGATGAAGAAACTGACGCTGAACCTGGACACGCTGAAGGTGGAGAGCTTCGCCGCGGCGGATGTGCAGACGTCGCGCGGAACCGTCGTGGGGGCGGAGCTCTTTACGGGTCCGGACCAGTGCGTGACCATCAGCTGCGGCGACTCGGAGATCCGGGCCTGCATGATCTGACGGTGCCGTGACCGCCGGCCCCGCACCGCGCGGGCCGGCGATCCCATCGGGGAGCCGGACGGGCGCCGCACGGTCGCGGCGCCCGTCCGCGTTCTGGCGTCGAATGTTGTACGCGCGCGCTGAATGGCGTATCTTCATCGGACCGCCGTCTCCCGAATCCGCTCCGCGCGTGTCCCGCTCTCCCACGTTCTGAACCCGCGAGATGGGCCGGCCGCAGAACGCGCTGGCGTGATGGGCCTTTTGCTCTTCGCGTAGCGCGTCCACCGGCCTTGCCGCCGGACGCCCGGAGTGGAGATATTGGGCGCATTGGCCGAAGCTCTCCCCAACGGAGTCTCCCACGCGGACGCGGCACTGCCGGGTCCGCTTCGATGGACGCAATCAAGACGATGTCGACGGACTGGTACTTCGTACGCGACGGCGCCCGCGCGGGCCCGGAGCCGCGCGAGCAGGTGGCGGCGCTCCTTGCCTCGGGCGAGCTGCCGCCCGCCACGCTGGTGTGGACGGCGGGGATGGCGAACTGGTGCCCCGCCGCGGACACGCTGGAGTTTGGCCCCGTGCTGCGCGGCGAGGAGACGGTGGTCGCGCCGCCCCCGGTCCAGGCGCCGCCCGTGGACGTGCACCCCGGCGCGTACTGGGCCCGGACGCACGCGGACGCGTACGACGCGCCGGCGCAGGCGGACGCGGCCGACACGGGGCCGTACCCGTGGCGCCGGTGGATGGCCCGGCTGATCGACACCTTCTGCTACGGCATCCTGCTGGGCATCGTGTTCGCCCTCGTGGCGCCCGACGCCGTGGAGCAGGCCAACCCCATCGCCATGAACGTGCTGGTGCTGGCCCTGGTGGTGCCGTTCGAGACGGTGCTGCTGGGCGCGTTCGGCAGCACGCCGGGCAAGCGCCTGCTGCGCATCCGCGTGACGCGCGAGGACGGCGCGCCGCTGGGGCTGAGCACGGCCATGGAGCGCAGTGTGTGGGTGTGGGTGCGCGGCCTGGGGCTGGGCCTGCCGTTCGTCTCGCTCTTTACGCTGGTGACGAGCTTTCTGCGGCTTACGAGCGAGGGCCGGACGGCGTGGGACCAGCGGCTGGGCCTGCGCGTGACGCACGGCGAGATGAGCGGGCCCCGCTGGGCCGGCGTGGTGCTGCTGCTGGTGGTGGTCTTCGCGGTCATCGTCGCCGGCAGCATGCCCGCGGACGTCTGACCGTCCCGCACCCATGGGCGTGGGGCGTCCGCGCCGCACGCCCGCCCCATCCGCGCCTCTCCCGGGCCGTTCGCCGCCTCCGTGCGATCACGTCCGCGCGGGACGCAAGCCGTTGCGAATCCATCGGTTGCGGCGCTGATCACCTCTGTCCGTCCGCTGGCGCCGAACTCGCGGCTGCGCGGCGGCGAACCGAGTCGCGGCGCTCCCCCCGGGGCGCCACCCTGTGCACGTTTCCCGTTGCCCGGCACGGAGGCCGGATGTATCTTCGTGCGCCTTCCGTTTACCCCCTCTCCCCCTCGAAGAGGCCCCTGATGAACATCCCCTTCCGCTCGTCCGCCATTGCCCTGGCCGCGCTTGCGCTGGCGCTGCCCGCGCGGGCCCAGGCGCCCGACGCGTCGCAGCAGCTGTTCGAGAGCATCAAGTGGCAGGACGGCCCCGACACCGCCCGCATCGGCACGGAGTCGCAGGTGGTGGTGCCGCCCAACTGCCGCTTTACGTCCCAGGAGGGCACGCACGCCTTCCTTCAGCTCACGGAGAACCCCTCCTCCGAGCGCGACCTGGCGCTGATGCTGTGCTCCACCGGCGAGGGCGAGGACGAGGACAGCTGGTTCGTCGTCTTCAGCTTTGACGACAGCGGCTACGTGCAGGACAACGACGCCGGCGACCTGGACGCCGACGCCATCCTCAAGTCGCTGCGCGACGGGAACGAGGCGGCCAACGTGGAGCGCCGCTCCAAGGGGTGGACCACGCTTACCCTGGACCGCTGGGTCAAGGCGCCGTTCTACGACCCGCGCACCAACAACCTCACGTGGGCCACCGAGGTCACGGCCCTGGGCGAGGGCAAGTCCGTGAACCACTCCGTGCGCCTGCTGGGCCGCGGCGGCGTGATGAACGCGGACCTGATCACGGACCCGGCGCAGTTCGAAAAGGCGCTGCCGGCGTTCGACGCCATCGTGGCCAGCCACTCGTTCCTCCCCGGCCGCCGCTACAGCGAGTGGCGCGAGGGCGACAAGATGGCCGGCTACGGCCTGACAGCCTTGGTGGCCGGCGGCGCGGTGGCCGCGGCCGCCAAGACGGGCCTGCTGGGCAAGCTGCTCAAGCCCATCGGCGTGGCCCTCGTGGCCTTCTTTGCCTGGCTGCGCTCGCTGTTCTCGCGCAAGAAGGACTGAGTGCTGCCCGACGTGCTGCCGGAGCTGCTGCCGGACGTATGGCTCTTTGACCCCGTCGCGTTCTGGATCCTGAACGCGCTGATGCTGTGGGACGGCGTCCAGCGCGTTCCGGCGGGCGCGTGGGTGCTGCGCCACGTGGCGGGGTATCCCTGGCAGGTGGCGCAGCCGGCGCGCGAGACGGCCGGGCGGCGGCTGGTGTCGTGGCTGTCCCCGCTGGTCTGCCACGTGGTGCTGACCCCCGGCCTGGGCGAAGGGCGCCTGCCGCCGCGGCGCCTGGGCCTGTGGACGGGGCTCGTCCGCGTCCCGGCGCTGCTGGCGCTCGTTTCCCTCGTGGTGGGCGTGCCCGTGCTGACGCCCACCGTGGGGATCGTGGGGCTGGTGGTGGCGTTCGGCGCGGCGCTGGTGGCGTCGCTGCTGACGGCCCTGCTGGCCCTGCTGGGGCTGTGGCGGATGGGAATCGGCTTTGGGGCCGCCGTGCGCGCGGCGTTCCCCATCCTTTCGCCGTTCACGGCGCCCCGTGGGCCGGAGCTCGTGCTGGAGCGGGCGCTGGCGGGCGTGGCGTTCTCCGACGCCGTGCGGGCGCTGCTCCCCGCGGACGAGTGGGCGGAGTGGGCGCGTCCCGTGGCGTACGACCTGTCGCACGGGCTGGCGCTGGAGGGCGTGCCCGCCGCCGCGCTCCTTCCGGCGGGCGACGCGCAGGCCATCCTTCGCGTTCCGCCGCCCGGCTCCGTGCTGGGCGACGCGTACTGCGCGCGGTGCGGCCGCGTGTACCTGCCGCACGCCACCGCCTGCCGCGCCTGCGAGGGCGCCGCGCTGGTGACGGTGGACGAGGCGGCGCTGCGGATGGAGCTCCCCCCGGTTTCCGTCGCCGCCGCGCCCGATTCAGTCCCGGCCTCGCCGCCCGCGCCGCGAAGGAAGGGCAAGGGCCGCCGCTCGTCCCGACGCGCCAATCCGGGCGGCGCGTAGGATCCAAACGGCATTTTCACGCAGAGGGAGCAGAGGCAGCAGTACTGCAACAGCAGTTGGGGTACTCTGCTGCCTCTGCTCCCTCTGCATGAGAAATTCTGTTGCCGTTGATGGATGACGGCGGATGAGACAGGAAGCGGAGCCCACGCGCGGGGCTCCGCTTCCTTTTTGCTGGCGGATTGATGATCAGCCGTTGCGGATGGCCTCGTAGGCCGCGGCGCTGGCGGCAGCCAGGGCGATGCCGCCCAGGTATCCGCCCAGCACGTCGGAGGCCCAGTGCTTCTCCTGCAGCACGCGCCCGCCCGCCGTCACCGCGGGGACGAGCAGCGCGACGGGGAACGCGGCCGCCGGGTGGGCCAGCCCCTCGCGCGCGGCCACGTACGCTGTCGCGAGCGCCACCGCCCCCGGGCCAAACGCGTGGCCGCTGGGAAAGACGGGCTTGCGGCGCGATTCGTGGCCCGGCGGCGCGGGGGGCTGCGGAAGCCAGTCGTCGAACGCGGGGTTCAGGGCCGTGGCCGCGGCGCCCGTCAGCATCACGGCGCCCACGCCCGCCACGCGCGACCGGCGCTCCGGGCCGGGCTCCGGACGGTGCGCCGCCAGCAGGTACGCCGACGCGGCCAGCGCGGCCGGCAGGTACGTGTACCACTTGCCGATGGGCGCCGCCGCCTCGGCCGCGTCGCGCGCGGGGTGATCCTCCGGCGCCGCCGTGCGCTCGCGGACGGCCTCGTCCAGCGCCGCCGTCTCGCGCCGCGCGGCGGCCCGCGCCAGCCGCACGAGCCCCGCCGCGCACGTCGTGGCCACGAGGCCCAGCGCCAGCACGCGCCCCGCACGGTCCCGCCCGCGCGGGGCGTCATCGTTCTCCCTCTCGTCCGTGTATCGCATGCGGGGCGGAAACGCGAAGTCCGTACCGGATGGGGGATCGGGGCGAAGGCGAATCGACGCTGGTACGCTCCTTGACCCCGGCGTCCGGCGGGAACATCCAACGGAAAGGGGACGCGGATGGGGGGCAGGTGGCCTGAAGTGGTCTGGATCGTCCGGCACGGGCAAAGCGCGGGCAACGTGGCCAGCGACGCCGCCCACGCGGCCGGGCTGGAGGAGATCGCGCTGAGCATGCGCGACGTGGACGTGCCCCTCAGCCCCCTGGGCGACGAGCAGGCCACGGCCCTGGGCCGCTGGTTCGCCAGCCTGCCCCAAAACGAGCGGCCCACGGTGGTCCTCTCGTCGCCGTACCTGCGCGCCGTTCGCACGGCGGAGCACATCCGCGCGGCGGGCGGGCTGGCGGACCCGCACACGGACATCGTGGCGGACGAGCGGCTGCGCGAAAAGGAGTTCGGCGTCCTGGACCGCCTGACGCGGCACGGCATCGCCGAGCGCTTTCCCGACCAGGCGGAGTTCCGGCGGCTGCTGGGCAAGTTCTACCACCGCCCGCCCGGCGGCGAAAGCTGGTGCGACGTCATCCTGCGCCTGCGCAGCGCGCTAGACACGCTCTCGCTGCACTACCGCGAGGACCGCGTGCTCATCGTCTGTCACCAGGTGGTCGTCCTGTGCCTGCGCTACCTGCTGGAGTGCATGACGGAGGAGCAGATCCTGACCATCGACCGCGCCACGGAAGTCGCCAACTGCTCGGTGACGTCGTACGTCTTCAACCCCGCGCTGGGCACGGGCGGCAAGCTGGAGCTGCGCCTGTTCAACTTCGTGGCGCCGCTGGAAGAGGCCGGCGCGCCCGTCACCAGCCGCCGCGACGCGCCCGTGGGGGTCAAGTGACCGCGCCGGCCGCCATCACGGCGGAGTCGCTGCGGCGCATGCCGCTCCCCTCGCTGGACGACGACGCGGACAAGGACGCCCGCGGCCGCGTGCTCATCGTGGGCGGGGCGGTGGAGAACCCGGGCGGGCTGCTGCTGGCGGCCGAGGCGGCGATCCGGGCCGGCGCGGGCAAGCTGCAGCTGGCCACGGCGGATGCCATCGCGCCCCTGGTGGCCATCGCCGTGCCCGAGGCGCGCGTGTTCGCCCTGCCGGCGAGCGGGTCGGACGGATTGGACCGCAGGGGAGCGCCGGACCTCGCGGAAAAGGCGGACCGGGTGAACGCGCTGCTCATCGGCCCCGGGCTGGTGGACGAGGACGCGGCCGGCCGGTTCACCCGCGAGGTGTTGCGGCGGATCGAGAAGCCCGCCGTGGTGCTGGATGCCGGCGGCCTCGCGGCCCTGCGCGAGGACCCGGATGCCCTGGCGCGGCTGGAGGGTCGCGCCGTGCTGACGCCGCACGCGGGCGAGATGGCGCAGTTGCTGGGGGTGGAGCGCGACGACATCGCGGCCGATCCGGTGTCCGCCGCGCGCCGCGCCGTGGAGCGGTTCGGCGCCGTCGTCGCGCTCAAGGGCGCGGAGACCGTCATCGCCGCGCCGGACGGCTCCCTGCTGCGCTACGACGGCGGCGGCGTGGGCCTGGCGACGAGCGGCTCGGGCGACGTGCTGGGCGGGATCGTCTGCGGGCTGCTGGCGCGCGGCGCGAACCCGCTGTGCGCGGCCGCGTGGGGCGTGTTCCTGCACGGGGAAGCCGGCAACGCGCTCGCGGCCCGCTACGGCGCCGTCGGCTTCCTGGCGCGCGAGCTCCCGGGCGAGGTGCCGCGCATCCTCCATCGCGTGTTCTCCACCCAGGAGGAGTGACGGCGGGGGCGGGGAACGCGGCAGGTGGGCGATCGAGGCGAAACGCGGTGGAGGTGGCAGATCGAGGCCGATCGAGGCAGATCGAGGCAGATCAAGGCAGATCAAGGCAGATCAAGGCAGATCGGCGGGCGAGGATTCGACGGACGACGCGAAGTCCTCGCCGAGCGAATGAATTCGCCGCTGGAACTTCGCGAAGTCCGCCTGCGCGGACTGCCCCGGAAAAGGCCGCCCCGGTGCACCGGGGCGGCCTTTCGGTCGGTTGAAGCCTCGTTCGCAACGCGCGTCAGCGCGAGACGGGGCTTATGGCTGTCCCAGCGGCGGGTTTACCCGCTCAGGCGAGGGGCCGGCGCGGATGCGTGAACTCGATCTGCCTCTCCATTCTGATCCGCCTTACCGCATCCCATCCGCCTCACTGCATCCCATCCGCCTCACCGCATCCCATCCGCCTCACCGCATCCCATCCGCCCTACCGCATCTCCTCCGCCTCACCGCACCCCATCCGCCCTACCGCATCTCCTCCGCCTGCGCGACCTGCCGCTCGAATTCCGCGAAGTCGCGCTCCAGGCGCAGCTGCAGGCGGGCCTTGGTGCTGCGCGCGGCAAAGCGGCGGCAGCGGGCGCCGTCCAGACCGCCGGCGGACGACGCGCACTCCGCCACCGGCTGCCCGGCGGCGAGGTCGCGCCACAGCGGGGCGCCGTCCACGAACGCGTGCTGCAGCGACGTGCGGGCCATCTGCTTGAGCGCGGCGTAGTCCAGCCCCTGGTCCTGCACGGCGCGCAGGTACTCGCGCCACATCTCCGACCGCGCCACGCCCTCGTCGTCCGTCGACAGCGCCACGGGCACCCCGGCGGCCCGATAGGCGCGCAGCGGGTGGTCCGCGCCGCGCACGCCGAGGATCACGTCGTTGCTCGTGAGGTTGATCTCCACCATCACGCCGTCGCGCGCCATCTGCCGCAGCAGGTCCTGCGCGCTGTCCTCCCGCAGCACGTCCACGCCGTGACCGATTCGGCTCGCGCCCGCCACGCGCACGGCCTCGCGCACGTGGAACCGCATCCCCTCGTCCGGCACCAGCGGCGGCCACAGCTCGCCCGCGTGCAGCGTCACGCGCACGCCCGGGTGCGCGCGGCGCAGGAACTGGATGATGCGCATGTGCAGCGAATAGTCGCGCATGCACACGGGGCAGTCCTCCGGCTGCACCAGGTTGAGCCCCACGACGCTGGGGTCCGTCTCCGCCATCAGGAACCCGGTGAAGATCTGCGCGAACACCTGCTCCGGCGCCGCGCCGCGGCCCACCTGGTAGATCCAGCGCACCGTGGCGCCGCATCCCGCGTCGGCGCGGGGCGTTCCGCAGGCCAGCACCGTGTCGCGGCGCGCCTCCACGCTGTCCAGACGCGCGCTGGCGGCGCGGGCCACGCCGCGCAGGCCCAGCGCCAGCAGCGTGTCGCGCATCCGCCCAAAGTCGTCCGTCCACCCCGCCGCCTGCCCCAGGCTGCGCGCCGCGCGGCGGTCGGGGGTGAACATGAGCTCCAGGTAGCGCACGCGGCCGCGGACGGCGCGCTGCTGTACCTCGGCCAGCCCGTCGCCCGTGCGGCGGTCCGTGGCGTCGAAGTGCGCGAACGTGCTGAAGAACTGGTCGTGCCCGCTGATGCGCGTGGAATCCCAGCCGCGCATGCTGAACGCGTTGAGCAGCGTGTCGTACAGCGCCGACGCCGGCGCGATCTGCGCGGCGGGCCGCAGCGAGTCGCTGGCCACGGGGCAGGACCGGACGAGGATGGTCCGCCGCGGCACGTGCACGCACAGGCCGTCCTCCGCCGCCCAGCGCAGGTAGCTTTCCGCGTACACGGCGCCGGAGAGGTGGCTGTGCAGGTCGGCGCCCTTGGGCATCTCGCGAAGGAAGATGCCGAGCGCCGCCGGCTCGCCGCGCACGCGCTCCAGGTAGCGCGCCGTCGCCGCCTCGTTCGCGGACGGGCCGGCCTGCGCGGCGATGGATGCGGGAAGCAGCGCCGCGACAAGGATCGACGCGAGCGCGCGGCGGATGGGGACGATGGTCATGGATAAAGCGAACGGGAAAATGATCGCGATGGACGCGTGGTGGCGCGGAAGATAGGCGGGGCGGGGAAGCGGGGAAAGCGGCGGGCGACAATGCGGATGCCTCCGATGCGCTTCAGGCCGCCCATCGGCGATGATTTCAGCGTCCGCCAACCTCCCCCAGGGGTTTTTGGGGGAGGTGGGCGAGCTCCGCGAGCCCGGAGGGGGCGCTCGCGCGGGGCACGCCACTCCAACGAGCGTCATCCTGAGGAGCCGCCGCGTAAAACCCGATTCGCGCGGGTTCCATGGCGGCGACGAAGGATCTTGCCCGCAAAGCGACAAGTCGGCTCCGTGCCCCAGAGCCGACTTGTCGCGTCGCACACAAGATCCTTCGGTCGCGCCAAAGTTCTGCGCGCGTACGTTTTACGCGCGGCGCTCCCTCAGGATGACGTTCCCTGGGCTCCGTTGAAAGGCCGGTTTTGGCAACCCCCTCTCAGGATGACGCAACGGGGTGCGGGCGAGGATTCGCTCGAATCCTCGTCACCGGACGACGCGTCTCCTCCAAGCGCGATCAGCCGAGCACGCGGTCGATCTCGGCCATGTCGTCGGCGGTCAGCGACCAGCCGGCGGCGGCGGCGTTGGCGTGCACCTGCGCGGGCTTGGTGGCCCCGGCGATGACGGACGCCACGACGGGGCGCGCCAGCAGCCACGCGAACGACAGCTCCAGGACCGTGTGCCCGCGCGATTCCGCGAACGCGATCAGCCGCTCCACCGCGTCCAGCCGCTCATCCGCGCGCATCCGCGCCTCCCACTGCGGGTCCGCCAGGCGCGCGCCCTCGGGCAACGGCTGGCCCTTGCGGTACTTGCCCGTCAGCAGCCCACTGGCGAGGGGAAAGAACGGGAGAAACGCCTGTCCCAGCCGCTCGCATTCCTCCAGGACGTCCACCTCGGGCGCGCGCTGCAGCAGGCTGTACTCGTTCTGCACGCTCACGAAGCGCGCGCCGGGGGCCGCGTCCTCCGCGTCGCGGATCTGCCCCGCGCCGAAGTTGGACGAGCCGATCTCGCGCACCTTGCCCGCCTGCACCAGCGCGTCCAGCGCGCCCAGCGTTTCCGCGATGGGCACGTCGGGGTCGGGGCGGTGCATCTGGTACAGGTCGATGTAGTCCGTCCCCAGGCGCCGCAGGCTCTCCTCCGCCGCCTTTCGCACCGTTTCCGGACGCCCGCCGCGCAACGTCTCGTTGCCGGGGTGCCCGAACTTGGTGGCGATGATCACGTCCGCGCGGCGCGAGCCCAGGGCGCGGCCCAGGAACACCTCGCTCTGCCCGCCGCCGTACACGTCCGCCGTGTCGAAGAAGTTGATGCCGGCGTCCAGCGCCGCGTTCACCACGGCCGCCGTCTGCTCCGCGTCGATCCGCCAGCCGAAGTTGTTGCAGCCGATCCCCACGGCCGACACCTCCAGCGATCCGATCCGCCGTCGTTCCATCCCGCCCTCCCCGGTTCCGAGTGTCGCGCGTGCCCCACGCGGCGGAATGGATCACCCGCGCGGCACGCCGTCAACGGCGGACTCGGTGGAAACATCGTGCGCGAACGGCATCCGGCGTGTAGCTTGCGACGCACTGTGACATGCGGACGGCGGACGCCTTTCGCGAACCTCCCGGACGATTGCGTGGGAACCAGCCGATGACGAACGGATCCAGGTGGGCGCGGCGGGGCGCGCTGGTGCTGCTGCCGATGCTGGCGGGGTGCATCAACACGTTCCGCACGGGGCCGGTGCCCGGCACCGACGCCAGCCAGCAGGTCGAGGTCTCCCTGGGCGAGACGGTGCTGCTGGACGAGGAGCGGCTGGCCATCACCTTTGCCCGGGTCATGGAGGACGCGCGCTGCCCCGAGGGCACGCAGTGCGTCACGGCCGGCAACGCCATGGTGGGCCTGGTGCTGCACGAGCGCGGCGAGGCCACGCGCATGGTGCAGCTCAACACGCACAACAACCCGCGCACGGTGAGCCACGAGGGCTACGTGATCACGGTGGTGGACCTGCGGCCGCAGCCCCGCGCGGGCGAGGAGCCGTCCGACAGCTCCGTCGTGCGGCTGCACGTCGTCCGCGGCTGATCCCGGGGCGAACGTTCGGTGGATGCGGGCCGGCGCGGTGTCACGACCGCGCCGGCCCGCGCGTTTGTGGGGCGGAGGTACAGACTCATCACACCAGCCTCACCCTGCCATGAACCGAATTCTCGTCAGCGCCCTGCTCGCGCTTACCGCCGCCTGCGGCGTTCTTCCCACCGGCGGCGGCGACGCCCGCCTCGTCGAGCTCGACAGCGAGTTCACCCTGGACGAGGGCGACAAGGCCGTCGTGCGGGGGCCCGGCATTGCCGTGCAGTTCATCGGCGTGTCGGAGGATACGCGCTGCCCCATCGAGGCCAACTGCGTGGACGCCGGCCACGCGACCCTCCAGCTGCGCGTCTCGCAGGAAGGCCGCGAGTCGAAGATCCTCACCGTGCGCACGGACGGGGCGCCGCCGCGCGACGTCTACAGTTATCACGCGTTCGAGCTGGTGCGGCTGGAGCCGGCCCGCAGCGTCAGCGAGCCGGATCCCGACTACCGCGTCCGGCTCGTCGCCTACCCGGTCTTTACCATCGACTGAAGCCGGCGGGGGGAAGACGAGGAGGGCGGGCGCGGAACGTCGTGCCCGCCCTCCGTTCGTCGCGATCCGCGCGGACGCGTCATCCGGAGTCATTCGGCGCTGCGCGCACCCCGC
>NZ_DASURI010000800.1:0-3075 GCF_036280135.1 Longimicrobium sp. | reverse complement strand
TCATCGTTGAGGACAACTTCGACAACCGCACGATCTACCGGACTATCCTGGAGCACTCCGGCTTCGCCGTCCTGGAAGCCGCCGACGGAGAGAGCGGCGTCCGAATGGCCCGCGAGAGCCGCCCGGACGTGGTGCTGATGGACATCTCCATCCCCATCATAGACGGCCATGAAGCCACGCGCATCCTCAAGGCCGATCCCGCCACCGCCTCGATTCCGGTCATGGCGCTCACCGCCCACGCGATGGCCGAGGATCGGATCCGCGCGGCCGAAGCAGGCTGTGACGCCTACCTGTCGAAACCCGCCGAGCCGAAGCACGTCGTGGCCGAGGTGCGGCGCCTCCTGGGGAGAGTGTGCGCGGCGCCCGATAGCGCGGGGTAGCCGGCCCTTCGCACGCGGCGAGGGTGAGCCTCGTGCCCGCTCTCCCGCTGCGGGGCGCACATGCTGCGACGGTTGCATGTGCAGCAGATGAAGGACCGGTGCACCGCGAAGGACGAGCGCCCGTATTCCCGCACGCGGCGCGAGCGGTGGCGGCACCCGGCCGCACCAGATGGCGGGTGAAGCGAACCACCCCCGAACGCGGGTTGCGGCGAGCCTGCCCCCCTGCTGGTGCCGTTTATGCGGCCTAAAGCACGGTGGAAGCAGCCGCCGCGAACAGGCGCGGCTGAGCATTGGGGCGTGGGCATCCACGCCACACTACCGCCTACCGTAGAACCGAATCCCAGCGGATGAAACACGAGCATCGCCATGACGGCCATGAAGGCGCGCCGGCAGATACGGATTCGCGCACCGAGCCGCCCGTAGAGCCGGGCTACCCCATGCACCCGGAGATCACGCACGCCCCGGGTGTCCTGCCGGGATCCGAGGCCGCGCCGGCGGACGTCGGCCAGGGAGCGGGGCACGCCGGTCACGTGCACCCCCACCCGGATGCTTCGGTACCAGGGGCGCAGGCAGCGGCGGGTCACGGGGGCCATGGCGCACGCGCAGGCGACCACGAAGAGCATGGCGGGCACGACAAGCACGCCGGGCACAGCGTGGAGATGTTCCGGCGCAAGTTCTGGCTGACGCTGGCGCTCACCATCCCCACCGTGCTGTGGGGGCACATGCTGATGTCGCTCACCGGGTGGAACGCACCGGCGTTCCCCGGCTCCCGGTGGATTCCGCCGGTGTTCGGGACGGCGGTCTTCCTGTACGGCGGCATCGTCTTCCTGCGTGGCGCCCTCGAGGAGCTGAAGGCGCGGTTGCCGGGGATGATGACGCTCATTTCCCTGGCCATCACGGTGGCGTTCGTCTTCAGCGCGGCCGTGACGCTCGGCTTCCCGGGCATGCCCCTCTGGGAGGAGCTCGCCACCCTGGTCACCATCATGGTGCTGGGGCACTGGATCGAGATGCGGTCGATCAGCCAGGCGCAGGGCGCGGTCAGGGAACTGGCGAAGCTGCTCCCGAGCATGGCTGTCCGCGTGAAGGGCGAAAGCACGGAAGAAGTGCCGATCGCGGAGTTGCGCGACGGCGACGTCGTGCTCGTCCGGCCGGGAGCGAGCGTTCCGGCGGACGGCGTGGTGCGGCAGGGCTCCAGCCCCGTGAACGAGGCGATGATCACGGGCGAGTCCCGGCCCGTCACCAAGGCCGAAGGGGCGCAGGTGATCGCCGGCACCGTCAACGGGTCGGGGTCCCTCCGCGTCGAGGTGACGGGGACGGGTGAGCGGACCGCGCTTGCCGGGATCATGCGCCTGGTCGAGCAGGCGCAGACGTCGAAGTCGCGCGCGCAGGCACTCGCGGACCGCGCCGCGTTCGTGCTGACGCTCGTTGCCCTCGGTGCCGGCGCCGTGACCCTGGTCGCCTGGCTGGCGCTCGGGGCTGAGCCGGCGTACGCGGTCGAGCGCACGGTGACGACGCTCGTGATCGCCTGCCCCCATGCCCTGGGCCTGGCCATCCCGCTCGTTATCGCGATCTCCACGACGCTCGGCGCCCGGAATGGGCTCCTGATCCGCGACCGCCGAGGGCTGGAGGAGGCGCGCAACGTCACCTCGGTCGTGTTCGACAAGACGGGCACCCTGACGCTCGGCGAGTTCCGCGTGGTCGACATTGCCACCGTGGACGGACTGTCGGCGGACGAAGCGCTTCGGCTTGCGGCGGCGGTCGAGGCCGACTCCGAGCATCGCGTCGCCGAAGGGATCGTCAAGACGGCGGAAGAGCGGGGTCTGCGGGGCGCCAGCGCGTCGGAGTTCCAGGCGATCCCCGGCCACGGGGTGCGCGCGCGGGTCGACGGCCGCGAGCTCCATATGGGCGGCCCCGCCCTCCTCCGCATGCTGAAGGCGGATCCTACCCCCGCCGTCAGGTCCGCGGCCGAGCGCGCCGCGGAGCGCGGGCAGGCGGCCATCTACCTGGTGCAGGAGGGGACGGTGGTGGCCGCCTTCGCCATCGCGGACGCGATCCGCCCCGAGTCGCGCGAGGCGGTGGAGCGGCTGCACCAGCGGGGTATCGAGGTCGTCATGATGACCGGAGATGCCCGTCCCGTTGCGGAGGCGGTGGCCCTGGAGCTGGGCATCGACACCGTGTTCGCGGAAGTCCTGCCGGAGCAGAAGGCGGAGAAGGTCAAGGAGCTGCAGAAGCAGGGCAAACGGGTAGCGATGGTGGGTGACGGCGTAAACGACGCTCCCGCGCTGGTCACGTCGGACGTGGGGATCGCGATCGGTGCGGGTACGGACGTCGCCGTCGAGGCGGGCGACGTCGTGCTGGTACGCAGCGATCCGCGCGACATGCCGCGCATCGTGGAGCTCTCGCGCGCCACCTACCGCAAGATGACGCAGAACCTGTTCTGGGCGACGGGCTACAACGTGATCGCCATTCCGCTCGCGGCGGGCGTGCTGGCGCCGTGGAACATCGTCCTGTCCCCGGCGGTCGGCGCCGTCCTCATGTCTCTCAGCACCGTCGTGGTGGCGGTGAACGCACAGCTGCTGCGCCGCCTGAAGCTGTAGGCGTCGCGTGGCGCACGCGTGAACTCTGCTGCTTCGGCGTGGGGTAGCCCGCGCGGAAGCTGCGCAGTCTCCTGCCCCCGGAAAGATATCCGCCTCCG
>NZ_DASURI010000799.1:0-4004 GCF_036280135.1 Longimicrobium sp. | reverse complement strand
TGATACGGGAGGGGAGCCGTATGTGAATGTGGCTCAACGATTTTCATCCGCCCGGCGTGGCACGCGCCTTGCCCTTTCTCCACGGCGGGAGAGGGGGACGGAAACCATTGCACGGGAGGCACTTCCATGGACGATCGTACGCTGGGCGAGCGCGGCGCCGAGAACTCGCTCAAGGGCAAGCTCGACCACGCCGTGGGCCACGTGAAGGACGCCCTGGGCGGCCTTACGGGCGACAAGAGCCTGCAGACCGAGGGCAAGGTGGACCAGCTCAAGGGCAAGCTGCAGGACAAGCTGGGCGAGACCCAGATGGACGTGGACCGCGGCCTGCGCGGCGACGGCCTCTGAGCCACCCCGCCCTCGGGCGATGACGGGCGGCGGCTCCCACGCGGGGCCGCCGCTCGTTTTTGTCCTCGATCCGGCGATGGAGATTTCGACTCGCGATCGGTAATGCGGATTCGTCGGCGATTGGTAATGCGGATTCGTCCGGCGATTGGTGATGCCGGCCGATCCCGGAAGCGCCGCGAATCCCCAGCCGAAGCGAGTAATGCCGATGCGGATCTGATTCGGTAATGGCCGGCCCCCAGCCGGAGCGAATGATCCGGTAAAGGCCGTCCCCCAGCCGGAGCGAATGAATTCGCCGCTGGAAAATCGCGAAGTCCGCCTTCGCGGACTGCCCCAGCGGAGGTCGTTTCGTGTGCACCGGACGCGCCCATCGAGCAGTTGAAGCCTCACGCAGTTTGTGAGGCTTTCCGCAGTCGTTGCGGCGGCTTCAGCCGCTCTGGCCCGAAGACGGCCGATCCGAAAACGGCATAAGTTCGCCGCTGGAAAGGCACGAAGTCCGCCTGTGCGGACTGTCCAGCACGAACCGGCGCACGGGCGGGTGGCGGGCCCCTTCTGGTTCTCCGGTCTCCGCGACGCAGGTCAGACCAGGCCGGCGTCCTTCATCCGGCGGTTCAGGGCCAGTTTGCCCGCGTGGCGTTCGGCAAAGGCATAGAGGCGCGCCTGGGTGGCGTCCGCCCCACCGTCTCGTTGGGCCAGATCGCGCAGGTCGCGCAGCAGACGGACCGCCTCTTCGTAGGCCGCGCCTTTCTTCTCGGCGGCGAGCGCCTCGGCCCTGCTCCACACTTCTTCCTCCCTGCCAACGAGGGTGGAAAGGTACCGCTCGCGCTCCGCTGCCTGCTGCTGCTCGCGGCGTGCCTTGGCGCGCGCGGCCGCCTCGGCTTCCTCGCGCTGCCGCACGTCGGCCAGATGGTCGGCGCGGGCGAGCAGCTCCCCGACGGTGCGCGGCGCTTCGGCCGGCGCGGGCCCGGGGCGGAGCGTTCGCTGCACGCCGGCCAGCAGGTCCAGGCGCACCGCGTTCCCGCCGCCGTTCGCCACGCGCATCAGCATGGCCGTCTTTTCGGCATCCGGAAGGGCCGCGATCCAGGCCTGCAGCGCGGTGTCGTCCCGCTCGGCGGCGGGAGCGACGCTCCGTTCGGCGGCGGCGCGGACGAGGTCCTCGTCGATCCGCAGGAAGTCCACGAACACGCGCTGCGCCGCCGTCAGCCGCCCCAGGCCGGCGGGGACGGGCGGCTCGGGGGCTTCATCCGGCACGCCGCCCTGCTGTGCGGACAGGAGCCAGCCCAGGTACAGCGCCCGGTGATCGCCTCCGGCCAGTTCCTCGCGCAGGGGCAGGAGCGAGCCCAGCCGGCCGCTGCCATCCTCCTCCCAGTCGCCGCCCTCGTCCTCGGAGCGAAAGCCCAGGAGCACGTGCTCGCCGCGGGCCTCCGTCATGACGAACTCGTCGTCGCAGTAGTTGCCGACCACGTCGGCGCCCAGCATCCGCAGCGGGACGCGGAGCATCACCTCGCGCGTGCCCCAGTTGGCCAGGTAGAGGAACGCGTCGAAGTACGTCTCCAGGAACGTCCACGCATCGCCCCTGAAGTTGCCGTAATGGTAGACGTTCACGAAGCTGCGCGGCGTGATGGTGGCGCGGCTGGATACCGCGCGTAGCCGCTCCATCTCCTCGGGGGAGAGGGAGCGGTCCACGGCCTGGAACTCGTAGTACTGGTACTCGCTCATCGGTGCAGGCGACGGCGCATGGTGGGATCGTCCGGGTAGAATAGACAAAGTAGCCGATGATGCTGATGCGAGCCACCCGCGTCGCTTGGCCGCGTCGATCGGGTTGCCTATGTTGCCCGTTTCCGATGGGATGTGACGCGGACGCCGGGTTTTCCGGCAGACCCTGGAGATGGGCGGATGAGCGAGACGCCGGGACGCAACCTGGCCCTGGACCTGGTGCGGGTCACGGAGGCCGCCGCGCTGGCGGCCGCGCGATGGATGGGGCGCGGCGACAAGGAGGCCGGCGACGGCGCGGCCGTGGAGGCCATGCGCCTGGTCCTCTCCACGGCGGACCTGGACGGCGTGGTGGTCATCGGCGAGGGGGCCAAGGACCACGCGCCCATGCTGTTCAACGGCGAGACGGTCGGCAGCGGCGGCGGGCGCAGGGTGGACGTGGCCGTGGATCCCGTGGAGGGCACGTCGCTGCTGGCCCGCGGCGCGCCGGACGCCATCTCCGTCGTGGGCGTGGCGCCGCGCGGCACCATGTGGTCGCCGGGGCCGGCGTACTACATGGACAAGCTCGTCGTGGGCCCCGCCGCCGCGCCGCACGTGCGCCCCGAGCTGCTGGACGCGCCCATCGGCGAGGTGCTGTCGATGGTGGCCGGCGCCGTGGGCCGCTCCGTGGGCGAGCTGACGGTGTTCGTGCTGGACAAGCCGCGCCACCAGGACCGCATCGCGGCCATCCGCGCGGCGGGCGCGCGCGTGCTGCTGCGCACGGACGGCGACGTGGCCGGCGCGCTCATGGCCGCGCGCGAGGGCAGCGGGGTGGACCTGCTGACGGGCATCGGGGGGACGCCGGAGGGCGTGATCGCCGCGTGCGCCGTGCAGGCGCTGGGCGGGGCCATGCTGGGCCGCCTGGCCCCGCAGAGCGCGGAAGAAGCCGAGGCCGTGCGGGCGGCCGGCATCGACATGCACCGCATCCTCACGGAAAACGACCTGGTGGCCAGCGACGACGTGTTCTTCGCGGCCACGGGCATCACGGACGGCGTGCTGCTGCCCGGCGTGCGCTACACGCGCGGCGGCGCCACCACGCACAGCCTGCTGATGCGCGGCCGCAGCGGCACCATCCGCACCGTCACCGCCGAGCACCGCTGGGACAAGCTCCGCGCCCTGAGCGCGCTGGAGTACTGATCCCGGGCGTCGGAACGAAAAGACATCTCACACGGGGCCTTCGGCCAGCGGAAACGGCAACGGTAACCGCAGCCGAGGTGGCGGGCCGCCGGGCACGTTTTCATTGACCTGTCACGGATCGAGACGTACTGTGGAATCTGCATCCGTCCGGAGTGGCAGCTTTCCTCAAGGAACGGAGCCAGCGCGGGCGGACGCCGTCTTCTCCGCCGCCTGAAATCCATCCATGATCGAGGCAAGCGGGAGCACCTCGATCTACCCCCGCCGCATCCATCCATGATCCGGGGCATGGCGTCGGTCGCGCCACGCCCTCGAACACCTCATCGAACCGCCACCCGGAGCTCACATGGCACCCACGGCAATCAGCAGCCATCCGGACGTCACCCCGGCCAAGACCCCGCGGCTTTCCGCGATGTACGCCAGCCTGTACCCCAAGGCGTCGGGGTATACGCCGGTGCTGGACGATGATCTCGTCACCGCCATCGGGGACTCCGGCTTCACCACTGTGATCCTGGGCCTGTTCCACGTTGCCGCCGCACCGGCTTCGCCGCCATCTCCCGGGTCGCACCTGCTGGGCGACATCGTCTTCAACCAGGGGCCCGCCGTGGTCTCAAACGGGACGATCCAGACCTCGGTGGTGGGAACGGGTTCCGATTGGGCCCACTACCTGCACCATCTGAAGAGATCCGGCAGCGTCGACCGGATCTACCTGTCGTTCGGCGGCGGCAGCGTGCGCGACTTCAGGAACATCGCCTCCTTCGTGACGTACCTGGACC
>NZ_DASURI010000798.1:0-9491 GCF_036280135.1 Longimicrobium sp. | reverse complement strand
GGTTCGTACGGGGGGCAGGCCGGAACCGCATTCTCACACGGGGCCTGCGGCCAACGGGGTCAACGGTTTCGACTCCAGTCCCAAAGTCCGACGGCCGATCCAGATCCCGGTTTCGGGGGGTAGTTGGATGTGTCCCGAGGCTGCGATCGCGCGTCCAAGCGCATTCTCCGAAAGCCGAGTTTTCCACCGGGAGCGCGGGTCTGACTTCTTAGACCGGACTCGGGTTCTTTTGATCCGTTACCGTTATCTCCGTTGGCCGCAGGCCCCGTGTGCAATTCTTCCGTAGAGCTGTCCCGCGCGCGGCGGTCCGCTCTGGTTGGGGATGGAGGGCAGCGGATATCATCATCCGCATGGAACCGACCCATCCTTCCGCCGCGCATCACGTCCTCCTGGGGCTGGGCGCCAACCTGGGCGACCCCGTGGCGCAGCTCGCCCGCGCCGTGGAGATGCTGCGCACCCACGTCCACGTCGACCGCGTGTCGTCCGTCTACCGCACGGAGCCCGTGGGGCACGCGGACCAGCCGGAGTTCCGCAATCTCGTCCTTGCCGGACGGACGGCGCTGGAGCCCCTGGCCCTGCTGCGCGAGATGCAGCGGATCGAGGACGCGCTGGGCCGGCGGCGCACCTTCCGCAACGCCCCGCGGACGATCGACGTGGACCTGCTGGCGTACGACGGCCGCGTGACGGACACGCCGGAGCTCGTCCTTCCCCACCCGCGGCTGCACCTGCGCGGCTTTGTCCTGCATCCCCTCGCGGAGATCGAGCCGGGGTGGGTGCATCCCGTCCTCCATCTGTCCGCTTGGCGCCTGCTCGCGGACGCCACCGGGCTGGAGCGCGTGGAGCGGATGGGGCCGCTCGACGCGTAGGTGCAGCGAGACGCTTCCCGCGCGCATATTCGAAAGCAGCGTAAAAAAGGTCGATACGAGAAAGTGACTGCGGCGGATCGTCTGAATTCAGCCTTGATGGTGCCCGGGTTCATCCTGCATCCGATTTCCTTCGGTTCCGTAAGTGTTTGAGAATACCGCATATGTGCGTGAACGGGACACCACGTGAATTTATTTGCGCTTGACGGACTCTAAAAGAGCGGTGAGATTCCCGGTGCCTATTCCATCGGGCCAACCTCTCCCTCTCATGCGGTACATGCGTATCCAATCCCCCCGACTCGGGCTGTGCCTGGTGCTGTCGGCGCTTTCCCTGGCGCTGCACCCGGCACGGACCGAGGCACAGACCACGTGCACCACGCGCACCGACTGCGTGGACAGCAATCAACCGTTCACCGATCGTCCCCCGGTGGTGAGCATTCAGCTCCCCGCCGACACGGTCACCTCCCCCCGACAGACGGTCACCTTTACCTTCGCTGATGACTTCGGCCTCAACGCCGGCACGGTGACGTACTCCGTCCTGGGCGGCTCGCTGCTGACAACGCCCGCGTGGACGTGGAACAAGGAATCCACATCGGCTTTTGCCGTCGGTGAGCTGAACCTGGCCCCGGGCGCCAACTCGGTCGAAGCCCAGGTGTGCGACAGGGCCGGCGCCTGCCGCATGGGGGTGGGGTCCATCTACTACAAGACGCCGCCTCCGGCCCCGGCGCCGCGCGTGGCCGCGGCCATCAACACCTCGGTGCATCGCGTGGAGGCCCGCAACCTGGCCACCTGCGACGGCTGCTCGGAGACGGTGATGACGTACAGCATCCCCGCGTGGAGCAGCGTGGACCGGGAGAACACCGTCACCCTCTTCTACTCCACGCACCAGGCCGACCCCCGCGGCTTCGTCGACGTGGAGGTGAACGACACGGGCACGGACCCCGCGCCCACGATGACCATGCAGGTGCAGGACGCGTTGGGCGCGCTGGTGACGCTGGACAACGGCACCACCACGCAGCACTACCGCACGGGTGCCGGCATCAGCCGGCTGGCGGCATCGTGGCCGGCGGCCGACAAGGCCACGGGCATGTACACCTACACGCTGATCATCCGCTCGCTGTGGCCGGACGGTGACAGCCGCGAGTCGCGCGCGACGGTGAAGGTGCCCATCGTGAACGAGCAGAACAGCCCGTTCGGGGTGGGCGTGACCATCGCGGGCTACGAGCGCGTGCACGCCCAGGCCGACGGCGCGCTCATCACGGACGGCGCCGGCGGCATCCAGTGGTTCGCCAAGACGAGCTGCGACACCAACAACATCTGCCAGTACCAGTCGCCCCCGGGCGACCAGTCGCGGCTGGTGGGGATGAACGGCTACTGGGACCGGTACTACGAGGACGGCGGCTTTTCCGAGTACTGGGGCACGGGCCGCATCATCTTTCGCCAGGACCGCTTCAAGTGGCGCACGACGTACCACTACGACGGTTCGCTCACGCGGCTGGAGGGCATCAGCGACATCATCAACCAGCGCGCCAACCTGGCGTACTACCCGGGCGGGTACCTGGAGTCCATCACGGACCCGTTTGGCCGCAAGGCCACCATCGGCTACGCCAACGTGGCGTGGGGCCGGGTGTTCGCAGCGGACGGCAGCCGTCAGCTGGAGATGTCGTACGACACCCGCAACCGCCTCACGGGCTGGTACGACGCCCGCAACGGCTACACCGACGTGACGTACGACCCCGCCTCGGGCAAGCGCAGCCGCGTGGAAGGCCCGCCCACCAGCGACGGGGTGACGAGCGGACGCCAGACGGTGCTGGTACGCTCGCGCGAGGCGACGCTGCTGCCCCTGGCGGGCACGGGCACGGCCGCGACGCCGGCCCGCCGCGTAACGGCCGACTCCGTCGCCACGGTGGCCATCAACCCCCTGGGGCAGGCGACCCGCGTGATGGTGGACCCCTTTGGCCTGGCCACCCGCATCGCCATGCCGCTGGACACCACGCGCATCACGCGCAACGCCCGGGGGCAGATCACCAGCGCCTCGGACGGCAAGGGAAACAGCCGGAGCTACACCTACTCCTCGTCGTTTCCGTACCGCACGACAGGCGTGTCCATGCAGGGTCCGGACGGCAGCATGAGCTACGACCTTTCGTACGGGGTGTTTGGCTCGGTGTCGCGCCTGCGGGTGAACCCGAACGGGCTCACGGCGGCGGTGACCTACGACTTCGTCCTGGACAGCGTGGGCCGGGCCACGACGGTAAAGCGCAACGGGACGGTCGTGGAGACGGCCACGTTCGAGGGGCCGCGGGTGCTCACGCGGACGGACGCGGGGGGGCACACCAGCACCTACACGTACCAGTCCGCCGCGCCCAACAACCTGAGCTCCGTCACGTCGGGCGGCGTGACCACGCAGTATCGCTACGACGCGCTGGGACGCTCCGTGCAGCGCGTGACCGCCGGGGCAGCGTCGGACTCGGTGGGCTTTGACCTGCTGAACCGTGTGACCTACCGCCGCGATCCCGCGGGCGGCGTGACGCGGACGGGGTTTGCCGGCAACGGGGTGGACGTCTCCGAGATCATCGACCCCCTGAACCAGCGCTACGGCTGGGTGCACGACGCGGCGGGCGCGGTGCTGCACCAGATCGACCCGGCGGGCGACAGCGTAAGCGCCGCGTACTTTCCCGCGACGGGGCTGCTCCGGTCGCTCACCACCCGGCGCAACCAGGGGGTCTCGTTCACGTACGACGCGGAGGGGCGCGTCCGGACCCGCACGGCGGACGGTGCCACGACCACGTGGTCGTACGATCCCGCGCGCCGCTGGGAGGCGGTGGAGACGCCGGCCAGCCGCGACACCCTTCGCTACGACTCGCGCGGCAAGATCACGGAGTCGGTCACGTGGCGCGACGGGCGCCGCTACGGCATCCGCCGCACCTACACGGACCGCAACCTCCCCGACAGCGTGGTGGTGGCGGGGCCGTGGGGCACGCGTGGCTACGTGTACACGTACGACGCGTACGGCCGCCTGGACGGCCTGCGGGACTATGCGGGCAAGTGGACGCGGATGTACCTGAACGACGAGGGGATGATGGACAGCGTTCGGCTCCCCACGGCGGGGAACATGCGCCTGTCGTTCTCCGTGTCGCCGCGGCACCAGCTGCTGAGCGTGAAGGGCCCGGTGGCGCTCTCGCACGAGTACCGGTACACCGGCCGCGGGCTCCTGCGGGTGGACAGCACGCAGAACGTGAACTATCCCCTGCGGTGGCACGCGTACGCGTACGACGCCCTGGACCGTCTGAGCAGCTGGACGTTCCACATGTACGTGGTGCGGCCCTGCATTGGCCGCGACTGCGCGCCCACCCTGAAGGACTCGGTGGCGCAGCAGGCCACCTTCCTGTGGGATTCGGTCGGCAACCCGCGCGGCGCGACGCTCGGCGCCGGCAACCGGCTGCGGTCGTACGCGGGCTTCTCGATGGACTACGACGCGGACGGCAACCTGGTGCGCAAGTACAACGCGAGCGGCTGGGACCAGGCGCTCACGTGGAACTCGCTGGGCCAGCTCACGGGCGTGAGCCGCACGGGCGCGGCCTCGGTGACGTACGCGTACGACGGGTTCGGCCGCCGGGTCAAGCGCACGGACGCGTCCACGGGCGCCGTCACGCACTTCATCTACGACGGCGACGACCTGGCGCTGGAGGTGGACGGGGCGGGGAACCTCGTCCGCGAGTACACCTACTACCCCGGGACGGACCGGCCGCACAGCATGCGCCAGTGGGCAAACGGCGCGGGCGGCGCGGTGTACTACTACGTCACCCAGGAGCCCGGGCACGTGCAGGCGCTGGTGAGCGCCACGGACACGCTCGTGAACCAGTACCGCTACACGCCCTTCGGCATGGCGTTGAACGGGGTGCCGGCCCCCGGCACGCCCAACCCGCTGCAGTTCATGGCGCGCGAGCTGGACGCGGGCACGGGGCTGTACTACGTGCGCAACCGCTGGTACGACCCGCAGGTGGGCCGCTTCGTGAGCGAGGACCCGATCTGGCTGGCGGCCGGCCTGAACCCGTATACGTTCGTGGAGAACCGGCCCACCATGCTGCGCGATCCCTCGGGGCTCAGCTCGGGGTGCGTGTACGGACGGGTGCCCACGACGGATCCGCACTACGGCAACAGCTACTGGGAGTTCAACCACAACGGCCAGGTGTGGTACGGGCAGACCAGCGGCGGCTCGGTGGTGCTGTGCCCCAAGGGCGGAGGCGGCGGTGACGGCGGCGCGGGCGCGAGTGGCGGCGGCGGAGGCGGGGGCAGCGGTGGCTCCAGGGGGGGGCGCGCGTCGTTCTCGGACCGGTGCCATGCCGTGATGGACGCGCCCGCTCCCGAAGCGTCCGGACCGGTGATGTTCGGCAGCCTGAGCACCACCGTGGCCGCGGGGCTGGGGGGATACCTGTCGGGCGTCGGGTTCTACTTCACGGGCTCGGGCGACTACGGGTTCTCGCAGACGCAGGGCGCGGCCGCGGGGATCGATATCAGCGCCGACGCCCAGATCGGGATGGCCAGCAGCATGAGCGCGTACGCGGGCGGGGCCTACTTTGCCTGCGGCGGGGGGCCCGGCGTGGGTGCCTGCGTGGGTGGCAGCTCCAGCGGCGTGTTCATCAGCGGCGGCCCCTCGTGGGGCGTGCCGGCCGTGAACGGCAGCATCGGCGCCTCGTACACGCAGACGGTGTCGCTGCGGCAGATCATCGCCGACGCCATCTGCCGCTGACGCGGCCGGTGGTTTCACGGCCCGGGGGCGCTGGACCGGCCCCCGGGCCTTTCTACCGGAACGGATGGATGACTGACTACGTGCTGGTGTTCGACGCCGGCGCGGCGCCCCTGGTGCGCGCGACGGACTTCGTGGGCCTGGGGCTGCTGGCCTTTCTGGGCGTGGCGCTGTGGAAGGCACGCGGGCGCCGCGCCGGCGTTTCGCCGCCTCCCGCGCCCTTCGGCAACCCCGCCGTCCTTGCCGCCCTGGCCATGTTCGTGCTGCTGGCCATGGGCGTGATGGCCGGGTCCCGGTACGTGGGGACCGTGCATCTGCGGGAGCGGCTGCGCGATGGCGAGTACGCGCGGGTGGAGGGGGTCGTGGAGGACTTCGTCCCCGGCGACCGCGAGGGGCATCGCACGGAGCGCTGGAGCGTGCGCAGCGGCGGCCGTACCTACCGGTACGCCTACCGTACGTCCCAACAAGTTCCCGGCTTTCACCAGGCCGGAGGCCCCGTTCGCGAAGGGCTCCGCGTCCGTGTCGCCGACGTGGATGGCCACATTGCCCGCCTGGAGGTTGAACGATGAGGAAGATGGAAGTGCGTTCGTGGCGCGTGGCTCTCGCCACCATGCTCGCGCTCGCGGCGTGCGGAGACGCGGACGTGGAGAAGGCTCCCCCGTCCCGCGCCGACGGGGTGCCGGCCGCCGGACGCCCGGTGGCGCAAGGCGCGGCACCGCACGAGACGCGGGGGCGTGATTCGGCGTCGCTTCCCGGCGGGATCCGGGCGGACGGCTCCCGGGCCACCGTCGTGCGGCTGGCGTCCGGGGACAGCGTGGAGATGGTGGCCGTGGGTCCGGCGGTGGTTCCCAACCAGCCCGCGGGCGTCATCGTGACCTACCACCCCTTCTTTGTCCCCCAGGAGGACACCGCCCGCGCCGTCCGCGTGGCCGGGGAGCTGTGGCACGCCACGGTACGTCCAGGGCTTCGTGAGCCCCTTCCGCCGTTCGTGGTGCTGCAGGCGACCTCCCGCCGCGCGGGCCCCATCCGGGGCGCCTTCACCGAGTCCACGTTCGGCGTGGTCGTGGAGCGGCGGGAGGATGGAAGCTGGTACCGCTTCAACACCTCGACCGTGATGGAGTAGCGCGGCGGACGGGCGATGGCGGAGAACGGGTGCTCCCGGCGGGGGGCACCCGTCGTTCTTTCCCACAGGTGGGGGACGCATTCCCCCGGCCGCACGGCGCGGGAGTTGCTTTCCGCTGCTACGGCGCTGGAGCGCGCCGAACCCCTCGGCCCGCTCCCCCGGCTTGCCCCGGTGCGCCCGTCCGGCTAAGCTCCCCGGTCCGGACGCGTCCCCATTCCCGCAGGCGCGGAATGCCCCGGCCCCAGGACTACACCGTCGGCGTAGAAGAAGAGTACCAGCTGCTGGACGCGGTCACGGGCGAGCTCCGCAGCCGTGCCCGCTACCTCATCGCCGGCGACTGGGCCGACGCCCTCAAGGCCGAGATGCAGGAGCACACGGTGGAGGTCGAGACCGGCGTGTGCGAAGCAACCGCCTGCATACGCGACGACCTGGCCCGGCTGCGCTTTACGGCCGCCGTGGCCGCCGAGTCGCAGGGGCTGCGCATCGCGGCGGCGGGCACGCACCCGTTCAGCCCGGCGGAGGGGCACGGCTTCAACCCCGCGCCCGTGTACCAGGAGCTGCGCCAGGAATACCGGCGCCTGGCCGAGTCGCAGGCCATCTTCGGCATGCACGTGCACGTGGGCGTGCCCAGGGGCACGGACCGCGCCCGGGTGACGAACGTCGTTCGCCTGCACCTGCCCCTGCTGCTGGCGCTCACGGCGTCGTCGCCGTACTTCGAGGGGCGCGACACGGGCCACGCGTCGTACCGCTCCATCCTGTGGCGCCGCTGGCCGCGCACGGGCGCGCCGCCGCGCTTTCGCGACGACGCCGAGTACGCCGCCCTCGTGCGCTGGCTGGTGCAGGCGGGGCGCATCGACGGGCCGGGACGCATCTACTGGGACCTGCGGCCGCACCACGTCTATCCCACCGTGGAGGTGCGCATCCCGGACTGCACGCCGCGGCTGGAGGACGCCATCGCCGCCGCCGCGCTCACCCGGGTGATCGTGGCGGGCGCCGCGGAGGGCGTGCTGGACGACACGCCCCTGCCGGACCCCCTGGTGCAGACGCTGCTGAGCGACAACGCGTGGCGGGCCAGCCGGTACGGCCGCGAGGCGGAGCTGGCCGACATGGAGTCCGCCGCGCCAAGGACGGTCACGGTGGCCGGTGCCGTCCTGCGGCTGGCGGAGCGGCTGGCGCCCGTGGCGGAGGCGCTGGGCGAGGGCGAGGAGCTGGCGCGGCTGCCGGAACTGCTGGCCCGCGCCGGCGCGGCGGAGGCCATCCGCGCGCGGGTGCGGGAAACGGAGGGCGACCTGGGGCGCGTGGCGCTCTGGCTCGCGGACGAGACGGTGGTGGGCGCGGGGATGGACCGCCGCGCGCGGCTACGAATCCAGGAAACGGTATGAGCACGCCCCACAGGGTGAAGGTAGCGCTTCCCGAGGCCAACTCGCGCGGCTACGAGGTGCTGGTGGGCTCCGGCCTCTTCGGCAGCCTGGCCTCCATCCTTTCCCGCTTTTGTCCCGCGCACCGCTACGCCGTCGTCACGGACGACCACGTGGCGGAGCTGTACGCCGTGCGCCTGTCGCGCATGCTGCACGGCGCCGGCTACCGCACGGACGTCTTTGCCTTCACGGCCGGCGAGGAGCAGAAGACGCGCGAGACGTGGACGCTCGTGACCGACGCCATGATGGAGGCCGGCTGCGGGCGCGACACGGCCCTGATCGCGTTCGGCGGCGGGGTGCCGGGTGACCTGGGCGGCTTCGTGGCGGCCACCTACATGCGCGGCCTTCCGTTCGTGCAGGTGCCCACGTCGCTGCTGGCCATGATCGACGCGTCCGTGGGGGGCAAGACGGGCGTGGATACGCCGGCGGGCAAGAACCTGGTGGGCGCGTTTCACCAGCCCAACTGCGTGATCATCGATCCCGAGCTGCTGTCCACGCTGCCGGAGGAGCACCTGCGCGCCGGGCTGGCCGAGGCCGTCAAGCACGGCGCCATCGCCGACGCCGAGTACCTCGCCTGGATCGAGCAGGAGGCCGACACGCTGCTGGCCGGCGACGCGCAGGCCCTGTCGCGGCTGATCGTGCGGTCCGTGGAGATCAAGGCCGAGATCGTGGCCAGGGACGAGAAGGAAGTAGGCCCGCGCAAGCTGCTCAACTTCGGCCACACCATCGCGCACGCCATCGAGGCCCTGAGCGGCTACTCGCTGCTGCACGGCGAGGCCGTGGCCGTGGGGATGGTGGAAGAGGCGCGCATCGGCGAGCGGTCCGGGGTGACGGCGCCGGGCACGTCGGCGCGGCTGCGCACGATCCTTTCGCGGCTGGGCCTGCCCACCTCGCTGCCCATCGACTTCTCGGCGGACGACGTCATCGGGCGCACGCGCACGGACAAGAAGGCGCGCAACGGGCGCGTGGAGTACGCGCTCATCCAGGACGTGGGCACGCCCGTGTCGCGCGAGGGCCGCTGGGGCCACCCCGTGGCCGACGAGACCGTCGCCGAGGTGCTGGCCGGCGCCAACGGCAACCGCTGACGCGCTCCGGCGCTGACCCGCGTCGGGGAACGCGCCGTACGGCCGAAGCGCGACGCGTGACGGCGCCCTGTCGGCGCGAAGCGCAGAAACGCGACGCGTGATCCGTCCCTTGCCGTCATTCTGAGGGAGCGCGTCGTGGGACTCGGCGGGTGCACGGTACGTCCGCGCGACCGAAGAATCGGGTCGCGCCGCGGTACGGACCCGCCCGGGCACGGGCCCACGGCCGGGACAGGGCGCACGGGCGAGATCCCGCAC
>NZ_DASURI010000797.1:0-10260 GCF_036280135.1 Longimicrobium sp. | reverse complement strand
ACGCAGAGGGAGCAGAGGCAGCAGAGTACTTCATCGCGCGATCAGGCGACTTGCACAGAGCCCCGGCGGTCGCGCTCGCCGGGGCTTTGCATGAACGGCAACTGCATTCTCACGCAGAGCCGCAGAGGTCGCAGAGTACTTCATCCCGGTGCGGCGACGTCCTCATCCATCATCAGAGGTGCGAGGACTTGGCCTCACGGGATGAAGGCGACGGGTGCAGGATCCGGGGTACTCTGCTGCCTCTGCTCCCTCTGCGTGAGAATGCAGTTGGCCGTTTGGCACGGGATCGGCGTGAGGCGCGCGCATGTCCAAGAAGCTCACCAAGATCGCCACCAAGCTGGGTGTGGACCGCATCGAGCGGCACATCTTTCTCTGCGCGGACCCCGCCAAGCCCAAGTGCTGCGACCGCGAGGAAGGCCGCGAGGCATGGGACTACCTCAAGGGCCGCCTCAAGGTGCTGGGACTGGGCCGCGACGGCGGCGTCTTTCGCACCAAGGCCAACTGTCTGCAGCTCTGCAGGCAGGGTCCCATCGCCGTCGTCTACCCGGAAGGCGCGTGGTACCACTCGTGTACGCCCGAGGTGCTGGAGCGCATCATCCAGGAGCACCTGATCGGCGGGCGGATCGTGGAAAGCAACCTCATCCTCCATCGTCCGCTCCCCACGTCTTCCGCGGACGCCGACACGGACTGATCCGCGACCGCCGCGCACGTGGATTGCAGCGAGAATCCGGGCGGGTGCCGGCCTTTCCCCTCGCCCCGGATGGCTTCCATGGACACTCCCCTTCGCCTCGCCGCGTGCGCGCTGCTCTGCGCGCTCGCCACGCCCCTGCGCGCGCAGACCACGCTGGACCGCACGCCGTCGCTGTCCGGCGGCTGGATCGGCCTGCCGGGAAGCCTGCAGGTCACGACGCCCTTTCGCTTCAGCGGCACCGACCAGCCCAACCTGGACGTCTTCGTCGTCCCCAGCCTGCAGCTGGGCCTGGGGCTGCCGCACGACGCGCTGGTCGGCGCGCAGTACGCGCCGCAGTCGCAAGTGGTGGCCGGCGGCGAAAGCGAGTGGGAGGTGTTCGGGCGGTGGCGGCCGGTTTCGCAGGCACGCCGCGCCCGGGCGGATGTCACGCTGCAGGCCGGCTACAACGGCGCCGCGGGCAGCGTGGACGGGGAGCTGACGGCCGCGCGGTGGATGGGCCCGCTGCGGGTGATGGGCGCGGCGCGGGTGTTTTCCGACGCGTTCGGCTCCGGCGACGCGCGCGGCGCGCTGGCGGGCGGCGCCGTCTTTCGTCCCCTGCCCCGCAGCCTGCCCATCGCGCTCGCGGGCGACGCCGCCGTGCTGCTGGACAGGGACGACGGCGAGGACGTGGCGTGGAGCGCGGGCGTGCAGGTCGGCATCCCGTACACGGTCAACACGCTGTCGCTCTTTGCCACCAACACGGGCTCGGGCACGCTGCAGGGCGTCACGCGCGGCGGCGGGCGGACGCGCTGGGGGCTGGAGCTCACGCTGCCCATCCCGCTGGGCGCCTTTGTCGGATGGTATCCGTCGCGCGCGGAGGCCGCGGCCGGCGTGGAGCCCAACCCCGACGCGGGCCCGCGCGCGGCGTACGTCCTCATCTACCGGTACGCGTACATGGACGATCGCTACTCGCCCACGGTGTCGCGGACGCTGCAGTTCATCAACGCGGACTCCGTCGTGCACACCGTGACGGCGGATGACGGGAGCTGGAGCTCCGGCCCTATCCGCCCCGGCGAGCGGTGGAGCGCGAACTTCGTGGAGCCCGGCACCTACACCTATCACTGTGGCCCGCACCCGTTCATGAGGGGCAGCGTCACCGTCCGGCCGCGCGAAGGTGGAGATCTCGACGACGAACGGTGAGGGACCCGGGCGGATCGGCGGATCGAGGAAGCGGGCCGGCATCCAGCCACCCGGTGACTGAAGTCACAGCACTGGAAGCGTGATGTCGGCCTGCGCCGACGGCTCCTGCCGCGCGCCGTCGCGTGTGCACACCGGCCGCGTTCGGGCCATCGAAGGCAGCCCCGGTGCACGTCGGCCGGCCGTACTGGGGCAGTCCGCGCAGGCGGACTTCGCGAACTTCCAGCGGCGAACTCATTCGCTCCGGCTGGGGCGCCGCGACATAGATCCGGATCCGCAACCGGCAATCTGCCGCTCCGTCGCGGGCCGCGAGGATCGTGATCGCCGCTCCGTCGCGGGCCGCGCGGATCGGACGGAATCACGGGGTGTGCGTCCGCCCGCATCCCCCGTGTTCGCCGTCCGGCGCGGGGCGTGCGGCGAACGGGGATGCGGGACGGGACGCGATCCCGTATCCTGAGACACACCTTTGATCAACCGACACCCGGAGCACGCCTGATGCGCACGCACGTTCGCCTCGCAGCACTCCTCGCCCTTGCCGCCACGGCCGCGTGCGGATCGTCCGGCGCGTCCGCCGCGATGAACGACAGCGGCCCGTCCGGCGCCGCCTCGGCATCCTCGACGTCCGCGCGGCAGGTCTCGCTCCCCGCGGGCGCGGCGGAGGCGGGCGCGCGGCTGGATGCGTCGCCGCGCCACGGCGAGTTCGTGATGGTGAGCGCGGGCGGCGCGGACAGCGTGCGCGCGTGGGTCGTGTACCCGGAGCGGCGCGACAAGGCGCCCGTCGTGGTCGTCGTGCACGAGATCTTCGGCCTGAGCACGTGGATCCGCGCCGTGGCCGACCAGCTGGCGGCGGACGGCTTCATCGCCATCGCCCCCGACTTCCTGACGGGGATGAACGTGCCCAACGGCCCGGACGGCGCCCCCATCGCCGACAGCGCCCGCGCCGCCATCCAGCGCGTGAACCAGGCCGACGTGCAGCGCCGCATCGACGCCGTGGCGCGCTACGGCATGGCGCTGCCGGCCGCCCTGCCCCGCTACGGCATCATGGGGTTCTGCTGGGGCGGCAGCGTGTCGTTCAACCACGCCGTGCACGCGCCCACGCTGGGCGCGTCCGTGGTCTACTACGGCACGTCACCCGCGTCGGACCAGCTGGGCAGCATCCGCGCGCCCGTGCTGGGCCTGTACGGCGAGAACGACGCGCGCGTGAACGCCACCATCGCCCCGGCCGACAGCGCCATGCGCGCGCTGGGCAAGTCCTACGCGTACCAGGTCTTTCCCGGCGCGGGACATGGCTTCCTGCGCCAGCAGGACGGGCAGAACGGCGCCAACCTGGCCGCCACGCAGGGCGCCTGGCCACGCACGGTTGCCTTCTTCCGCCAGCACCTGGAGCGCTGAGCGGGATCGAAGGATGCGCGGGGGCGGGCACGAACCGGACGCCGAGTCCGCGCATCCAGGAGCGAATGAATTCGCCGCTGGAACTTCGCGAAGTCCGCCTGCGCGGACTGTCCGTCACGGGCGGGTGCCACGCCGGCACGGGTCCGGCGGCGCGGGGGCCCTCCGCCGCGGTGAACCGCGCCCCCCGCCGGGTTGCGGCCCGTGTTGGCGGTTGAAGCCCTGTTCGCGGAGCGCGTCGGCGCGAGACAGGGCTTATCGCACTCCCAGCGGCGGATTTATCCGCTCAGGCTGGGAGCGCGCCGGTGGATTCAGGACTCGAATACCGCTCAGGCCGGGTGCCCGCGAGGGCATCCCACAAACGACCAAGAGGATTCGATCGATGGACCTGGGACTGCGGGGAAAACGGGCGCTGGTG
Organism: Longimicrobium sp.; assembly: GCF_036280135.1. GTDB lineage: Bacteria > Gemmatimonadota > Gemmatimonadetes > Longimicrobiales > Longimicrobiaceae > Longimicrobium. The sequence continues at coordinate 6,586 of NZ_DASURI010000797.1, read as the reverse complement.
ACGGGCTCCACGGCCGGGATCGGCTTCGCGGCGGCGCGCGCGCTGGCGGCCGAGGGGGCGGAGGTGTGGATCAACGGCCGCACGGACGAGCGCGTGAGCGCCGCCGCGCGCCGCATCGAGGACTACGTTCCCGGCGCCACCGTGCGCGGCATCGCGGCGGACCTGGGCACGGCTCAGGGCGCCGAGCGCGTCATCCAGGCCCTGCCCGACGTGGACGTCCTGGTGAACAACGTGGGCATCTTTGCCCCGCAGGCGTTCGAGCAGATCTCCGACGCCGACTGGATGCGCTTCTTCGAGACCAACGTCCTCAGCGGCGTGCGCCTGTCCCGCGCGTACCTGCCGGGGATGCGGGCGCGCGACTGGGGCCGCATCGTGTTCGTCAGCAGCGAGTCCGCCGTGCAGATCCCGGCGGAGATGATCCACTACGGCATGACCAAGACGGCGCAGGTGGCCGTGGCCCGCGGCCTCGCCGAGACGACGGTCGGCACGGGCATCACCGTCAACACGGTGCTCCCCGGCCCCACGGCGTCGGAGGGCGTGGGCACCTTCGTGGAGCAGCTGGCGGCCGAGCGCGGCATCGGCTTCGAGCAGATGGAGCAGGAGTTCTTCGCCACGGCGCGGCCCTCGTCGCTGCTGCGGCGCTTTGCCACGCCCGACGAGGTGGCGGGGATGATCGCCTACGTGTGCAGCGAGCGCGCGTCGGCCACCAACGGCGCGGCGCTGCGCGTGGACGGCGGCGTGGTGCGCTCCATCCTGTAGCATTCACAACGACTTACCGGAGATTTGAGGATGAACGTGCTGGTGGTGGGGGGAACGGGGACGATCGGAAAGCCGGTCGTGGAGGCCCTGCGCGCGGCGGGGCACACGGTGCAGACGGCCGAGCGCAGCGGCGGCGACCTGCGGGTGGACATGCGCGACCCGGAGAGCATCCGTTCGATGCTGGCGCAGGCGGGGCGGCTGGACGCCATCGTCTCGTGCGCGGGGAGCGGCGCGTGGAAGCCGCTGGAGCAGCTGACGGACGAGGACTTCGAGACCTCGCTGCGCTACAAGCTCATGGGCCAGGTGAACCTGGCGCGCTTCGGGACGGATTCGCTCAACGACGGCGGATCGGTCACGCTCACGAGCGGTGTGCTGGCGCACTCCCCTATGCCCGGCAGCGCGGCCATCAGCCTGGTAAACGCGGGGCTGGAGGGGTTCGCGCGGGCGGCGGCGCTGGACCTGCCGCGCGGCATCCGCATCAACGTCGTGAGCCCGCCGTGGGTGAGCGAGACGCTGCAGGCCATGGGGCAGGACCCGTCCGGCGGCCAGCCCGCGGCGGAGGTGGCCCGCGCGTACGTGGATGCCGTGACCGGCGCGCACAACGGCCAGGTGCTGGACTCGCGGACGTACAGCTGAGGGACGACGGTCGGCGGGGCCGCGTGTCCGGCCATTCGTGACCGGATGCGCGCTCCCGGCCTGAGCGGGTGAACCCGCCGCAACAACTGCGGAAAGCCTCACAAACTGCGTGAGGCTTCAACCGCCAACACGGGCCGCCACCCGGCGGCAAGGCCGGTCATCGCGAGGCGGGCGGGACGCCCCGGTGCACGCCGGCCGACCTTCGCTGGGGCAGTCCGCGCAGGCGGACTTCGTGCCTTTCCAGCGGCGAATTCATTCGCTCCTGGTTGCGTGGACTCCGCCTGCACACGCGATCTCGCCCGCGCGCCGGGTCTCCCGTTGTGCATCGGATGCCGCCCTGCGCACCGGATCTCGCCCTCCCCCTCCCTCACCTCCCCAAACCGACGATGCCCACCCAGCACTTCGCCGGGATCAACGTGGTGTCCATCGCCGTGCCGGACCTGGACGCGGCGCGCCACTTCTACGGCGAAGTCCTTGGGCTCGGCGCGCCGGAGTACGACCTGCCGGACGCGGGATGGATCGAGTTCCGCACGGGCGCGGCGGGCGGCAACCTGGCCGTCACCCACGCGGAGCCCGGCTGGGCGCCCTCCACGGGCACCACGGTCGTGCTCAACACGGACGACTGCCACGCCACCCGCGCCGCCCTCCGCGCCCGCGGCGTGCGGTGCGACAATCCCGTCGTCTTTCCCGGCTACGTCACCTTCTGTAGCTTCTACGATCCGTTCGGAAACCGCCTGCAGATGTGCAGCCCGGCCCCGGCGGAATGACGCAAACCCCTCCTCCCGACGACGGAATCCCATGGACCTCATCGCCCTCCCCACCCTCGCGCCCGCCACGGACGAAGCGCCCGCGGACGCCATCGACATCAACGACCCGTCGCGCCCCATGTTCGGCGGCGCCATCGGCACCACGCCCTGATTCGGAACCCTGACCGACCGTCGCACAGCGACCAGTCGCCTCCGTGCACCAGAGCCGGCTTGTCGCTTCGCACACAAGATCCTTCGGTCGCGCCAACGTCCTGCGCGCGTTCGTTTTACGCGCGGCGCTCCCTGAATAGAAAGCCAGGACTGGCCTCGTGCGTGGAGGCGTGCCCCGCGCGAGCGCCCCCTCCGCTCGCCTGGGCTCGCACCTCCCCCAATAACCCCTGGGGGAGGTTGGATGGCGGCGACTTTCATCCCGCAGGGTGCGCGTAGCGCCGAATGACTCAGGATGACGTTGCCTCGGCCCCGTTGAAAAGCCGGTTTGGCAACACCCGCTCAGGATGACCCTCGCCCGGAGGGGGCGCTCGCGCGAGGCGTTGCCACGCGCACGGGGTCAGCCCTTTCCGTTCATCCCCTTGGATGGCGGCGGCGGACGTGCTATCATCACCGGCGGCGAACGATCCCGGCCGCCCGTTCGGCCGCCCATATTGTTCCCAGTTGGATCAAATTCATCTCCGCTCCTGGCGCGACCTTTCCATGGGCGAGAGAATGCGCATCAGCACGCCCGTCCGCCCACGCCCTGCATCCGCCGCACATGACCGACGACGCACTGCATCCGCCCGACCTGGACGCGCTCCTGTCCGCGCACGGGCTCACCGCCCAGGCGGAGGGCACGGGCATCTCCGCGCCGCTCTCGCGCAACGTGAACCTCGTGGGCGGGCTGCTGGGCGAGGTGGTCGCCGAGCGGCACGGCGCACCCATGCTGGAGCTGGTGGAGCAGCTGCGCCTTCTCTGCCGCGAGGCGTCGCGCGAGGACGATCCCACGAAGCGCGACGAGGCCGCGCGCATCATCGCCGGGCAGGACCTGGACACGCTGCTCGTGGTGCTGCGTGCGTTCACCACCTTCTTTCACCTCGTCAACAAGGCCGAGCAGCTGGAGGTGGCGCGCATCAACCGCGCGCGCGAGCAGACGGCCACGCCGGACCATCCGCGCCCCGAGTCAATCGCCGACGCCGTGCACGACCTCGTGGCCCGGGGGCACGGCGCGGACGACGTGCATCGCTTCCTGGCAAAGCTCGACATCCAGCCCACGCTCACGGCGCATCCCACGGAGGCCCGGCGCCGCTCCATCCTGCTGCGCCAGGGCGACATCTCCACGGCCCTGGAGCGGCTGACGGACCCGCGGCTGACCCCGGCCGAGGCGGACGCGCTCATCGCCGAGATCCGCAACGGCATCGCCCTGCTGCTGGCCACGGACGAGGTGCGCACCCGCGCCGTGACGGTGGAGGACGAGGTGCGGCACGGGCTGTACTTCCTGGCGACGAGCATCTGGCGCACGGTGCCGCAGATGCACCGCGACCTGCGGGCCGCCCTCCGCGCCCGGTTCGGCGACGCCGCGGTGCCGGCGGAGCTGCCCACGTTCCTGCGCTACCGCTCCTGGATCGGCGGCGACCGCGACGGCAACCCGGGCGTCACGGCCGCCATCACCCGCTGGACGCTGGCCGAGCACCGGCAGGACGCCCTCAAGCTGCACCGCCGCGCCCTGAACGACCTGCGCCTGCTCCTGAGCGTCTCGCGCAACCAGGCCCGCGTGCCCGACGCGCTCGTAACCCGGGCCGAGGCGCTGGCGGACGCAGTCGATCTGCCGAAGGCGCGCCGCGAGCAGGTCGCCGGTGAGCCGTACCGCCTGCTGCTGCACGCCATGATGGCCGCGCTGGACCGGCTGATCGGCGGGGACGAGTCGCTGGCGTACCGCGCGGCGGACTACGTGGCGGACCTGCGGCTGGTCCGCGACGGGCTGACGGCGGGCGGGCTGGAGGGCGTGGCGCGCGACGGGCTGCTGCCGGAGGTGCTGGTGCAGGCGCGGACGTTCGGATTTCACATGGCCGCGCTGGACGTGCGCCAGCACAGCCGCGTGCACGAGGCCGCCGTGGCGGACCTGCTGCGCGTGGCCGGCGTGGAACCCGACTACACCAGGCTGGACGAGGAGGCGCGGCAGGCGCTGCTCGTCCGCGAGCTGCGCACGCCGCGTCCCCTCCGTCCCCACGGCGCCGCCCTGGGCGAGGAGGGGGCCGAGCTGCTGGAGACGCTGGCCGTCGTCCGCGAGGCGCTGGCGCGCGAGCCGGAGAGCATCGGCTGCTACATCATCTCCATGACGTCCACCGTGAGCGACATCCTGGAGGTGCTGCTGCTGCTCAAGGAGACGGGGCTGTGGCGGATGGAGGGCGACGAGGTGCGCTGCCCCCTGGACGTGGTCCCGCTCTTCGAGACCATCGCCGACCTGGACGCGGCGGAGGAGCGGCTGCAGGCCATGTTCACGCATCCCCTCTACCGCGCGCACCTGGAGGCCCGCGCGCGGGACGGCGCGCCGTTCCAGGAGGTGATGCTGGGCTACAGCGACAGCAACAAGGACGGCGGCTACTGGATGGCCAACTGGGCCCTGCACAAGGCCCAGGGCGCCATCGCGCGCGTGGCGAAGCGCAACGGCGTGGGCGTGCGCCTGTTCCACGGGCGCGGCGGCACCGTGGGGCGCGGCGGCGGGCGGGCCAACCAGGCCATCCTGGCCATGCCCCCCGAGGCGCACAACGGCGGCATCCGCTTCACGGAGCAGGGCGAGGTCATCTCGTTCCGCTACGCCCTGGCCGCCATCGCCCGGCGGCACCTGGAGCAGATCGTCCACGCGCAGCTCGTGGCCCTGGCCCAGCCGGCCGCGGAGGTCGCGTTCGAGGGCCCCACGGACGACGACGCGCACCGGCTGATGCAGCGCGTGGCCGACCGCTCCATGGCCGCGTACCGCGCCCTCATCGAGGACCCGGAGACGTGGGCGTTCTACACCACGGCCACGCCCATCGCGCACATCGCCGGGCTGCCGCTGGCCAGCCGTCCCATCAGCCGCAAGGGCGTGGGGGAGCTGGACTTCGAGGGGCTGCGGGCCATCCCCTGGGTGTTCAGCTGGACGCAGACGCGCTACACCATCCCCGGCTGGTACGGCGTGGGCGCGGGGCTGGGCGACGCCATCGACGGCGGGGAGCTGGATGCGCTTCGGCGGATGCGCGGGGGCTGGCCCTTCTTCAAGGCCGTGGTATCGGACGCGCGGCGGGAGATGGCCCGCGCGCGGCTGCCCATCGCCCGGCACTACGCGGACCTGGCGGCGGAGAGCGGCGCCCCCGCCGAGCCGCACGACCGCATCGCCGCCGAGTACGCGCGGGCGGAGGACGCGCTGCTGCGCATCACGGGCGAGGACTCGCTGCTGGCCGACAGCCCTGTGATCGCGCAGTCCATCGAGCTGCGCAACCCGTACACGGACGTGCTGAACCTCACGCAGATCGAGCTCATGCGCCGCTGGCGGGCCCTGGACGAGGACGCCCGCGCGTCCGCGGACGGGCAGCTGCTGCGGCAGGCGCTGTTCGTCTCCATCAACGGCATCGCCGGCGCCATGCAGAGCACGGGGTGATCCCGGCCGGCCTTCGCGCAGGACGACAGTCCGCACCCGGGGTCAGCGGAGTCGACGGTACCGAATGGGACCGCGGCTTCGCTGGCCCCGCCTCGTATCCGCCACCTCCCTGAACGGGATGCTTGTCCCTCCACTCCGCCCGCTTTAATCATGACCGCAGGGGAGCGCGGTTCTTTCCCTCTCCTCCCTTTTTCACCCCACCCCACTTCATGGAGGTCCCCCCATGCGCCGCCTCATCGTTTGCGCCGACGGCACCTGGCAGTCCGACGACAAGTCCGGCGGCCACAGCATCACCAACGTCGTGAAGATCCGGGACGCCATCGCGCCCCGTGACCGCAATGGCGTGGAGCAGATCGTGTTCTACGACCGGGGCGTGGGCGTGGGCAACTGGTGGAGCCGCGTCTTTGGCGGGGCGTTCGGGGAGGGCCTGTCGCAGAACGTGCGCGATTGCTACGCGTTCCTGGCCCGCACCTACCAGCCCGGCGACGAGCTGTTCTTCTTCGGCTTCAGCCGCGGGGCGTTCACGGTGCGCAGCCTGGCCGGGCTCGTCCGCAAGTGCGGCATCCTGCCCGTGGACGACGCGAGGCAGATCAAGGAAGCGTACGAGTTCTACCGCAAGCGCGGCGAGAAGTACCATCCCGCCGGCCCGCTGGCGACGGAGTTCCGCAGAACGCACCAGTCACGCGAGACGAACATCAAGTGCGTGGGCGTGTGGGACACCGTGGGCTCGCTGGGCGTGCCCACGGGCGGGCCCATCGGCATGTTCACGCGGAACCGCTACGGCTTTCACGACGTTCGGCTGAGCAGCGCGGTGGAG
>NZ_DASURI010000796.1:0-4950 GCF_036280135.1 Longimicrobium sp. | reverse complement strand
GAAAACAGAATTCTCACGCAGAGGGAGCAGGGGCAGCAGAGTACTTCGTCGCGCGATGAAGTCCTCTGCGTCCTCTGCGGCTCTGCGTGAGAATGCAGTTGAAGTAGAAGCGGGCGCGCGGCTGGATGGCCGCGCGCCCGTTCAGAAGCTGAAAAGAGAAGAGACCGGAGGATCAGACCTCCATGATGTCCGCTTCCTTGTGCTTCATCAGCTCCTCGATCTTGGCGATGTACTGGTCGGTGAGCTTTTGCACCTCGCCCTGCTCGCGACGGATGTCGTCCTCCGACAGGCCCTCGTCCTTCTGGCGCTGCTTGACCTCGTCGTTGGCGTCGCGGCGCACGTTGCGCACGGCCACGCGCGCCTCCTCCGTGAGCTTGTGCACCATCTTCACGTACTCGCGGCGGCGCTCCTCCGTGAGCGGCGGGATGGGAATGCGCACCACCACGCCGTCGTTGGAGGGGTTGATCCCCAGGTCGCTCTCCCGCAGCCCCTTCTCGATGGCCTTGATGAGCGACTTGTCCCAGGGCTGCACCACCAGCATCCGCGGCTCCGGCGCGCTCACCGTGCCCACCTGGTTGATGGGCATGGCGCTGCCGTACGCCTCGACCTTCACGTTGTCCAGCAGGGCCGGGCTGGCCTTGCCGGTGCGCACCGCCGAGAACTCGCGGCGCAGCGCGTCGATGGCGCCCTCCATCCGCTGACGGGCTTTCTGCAGGCTCGACATGGCTCGTCTCGTTGAGTGATGTTCGCGTCTAGCGGTGCACCAGGGTGCCGATCTGCTCGCCCCGCACCGCCTTGGCGACGGCGCTGGGCGTGTCCAGGTTCAGCACCATGATGGGGATGTCGTTCTCCTTGCACAGCGACAGCGCCGCCGCGTCCATCACCCCCAGCTCGCGCGACAGCGCCTCCAGGTAGGTGATCTCGGGGATGAACTCGGCGGTGGGGTCCTTCTTGGGATCCGCCGTGTACACCCCGTCTACCTTGGTGGCCTTGATGATGACGTCGGCCTCCATCTCGATGCCGCGCAGCACGGCCGCCGTGTCGGTGCTAAAGTACGGGTTGCCCGTGCCGCCCGCAAAGATCACGATGCGCCCCTTTTCCAGGTGCCGGATGGCCCGGCGCCGGATGTAGGGCTCCGCCAGCTGCTCCATGCGGATGGCCGTGAGCACGCGGGTCTCCAGCCCGCCGCGCTCCAGCGCGTTCTGCAGGGCCAGGGCGTTGATCACCGTGGCCAGCATCCCCATGTAGTCGGCGCTCACGCGGTCCATCCCCTCGGCGCTGGCCTTGGTGCCGCGGACGATGTTGCCGCCGCCGATCACCAGCCCCAGCGCCACCCCCATGTCGTGCACCTGCCGGATCTCCTCCGTCAGGCGGTTCACCACCGGCGGCGAGATGCCGAAGCCCTGCTCTCCGGCAAGGGCCTCGCCGGAGATCTTGAGGAGCACGCGGCCGTACTTCAGGCCGGCCGCGCCGGACGCGGGAGCGCCGTCCGCCATCACTCGCCCAGCGCGAAGCGCGTGAACCGGCGCACCTCGATCTTCTCGCCGGTCTTGCTGGCCGCCTCGGTGATGAGCTGGCCCACCGTGAGGTCGGGGTTCTTCACGAACGGCTGCTCCAGCAGCGCCTGCTCGGCAAAGAACTTCTCCAGCTTGCCGTCCACGATCTTGTCCCAGATCTGCTCCGGCTTGCCCGACTCCTTCATCTGCTCGCGGTACACGTTGCGCTCGCGCTCCACCAGGTCCGCGGGAAAGTCCTCGCGGCGAATGGCCACCGGGCTGGCCGCGGCGATGTGCATGGCCACGTCGCGCACCAGCTGCTGGAAGGCCTCGTTGCGGGCCACGAAGTCCGTCTCGCAGTTGATCTCCACGAGCACGCCGATCTTGCCGCCCATGTGGATGTAGCTGCCCACGGAGCCCTCGCGGGCCTCGCGCTCGGCGCGCTTGGCCGCCTTGGCCGCGCCGCGCGCGCGCAGGATGTCGATGGCCGCCTCGGTGTCGCCGCCGGCCTCGGTGAGGGCCGCCTTGCACTCCATCATCCCGGCCCCGGTGCGCTCACGGAGCTCCTTCACGGCCTGTGCGCTGATTGCGATGCTCATCTCTCGTTCCGTTCCGGATCTATGGTCTCAAGGGTCGCGCGTGGCACGCGGTTCCGCGGCGCGCGGGATTCTCGCGCGCCACGGCCCCGCGCGCAACCCCGCGCGGCGTGGGTGCCCGTCCGCGCGGGGCGGACGGGGATGAAAAAGGGGCCCCGGCACAGCGCGCCGGGGCCCCCTGCAAACTCTCCGCCGTGGCGCGCGCGGGGAGGGTTACTCCTCGGACCCGCCCTCGTCGCCGGCGCCCGGCGCGCCACCCGGCGCGCCCGCGGCGCCCGTGCGGCGCTTGCGGCGGGGACGGCGGCGCTGGCCGCCGCGGTCGTTGTCGCCGCGGTCGGCCGGGGCGCGCTCGCCCGTCTCGCTGCTGTAGGTGGTGACCTCGGCCTCGTCGGCGCGGCGGCGGTCCTCGGCCGGCATGGCGGCGCGGGCCTCCACGATGGCGTCGGCGATGGCGTTGCCGATGACCTCCACCGAGCGGATGGCGTCGTCGTTGCCCGCGATGGGCACCGTGAGCACGTCCGGGTCGGCGTTGGTGTCGGCGATGGCGATCACGGGGATCCCCAGCTTGTTGGCCTCGCTGATGGCGATGCGCTCCCGCTTGCTGTCGATGACGAACAGGGCGCCGGGCAGGCGGGCCATGTCCTTCACGCCGGCCAGGTACTTCTCCAGGCGCTCGCGCTCGCGGTCCAGCATCAGGCGCTCCTTCTTGGTGTAGTACTCGTAGGCGCCCTCTTCCATCCCCCGCTCCAGCTCGCGCAGGCGGCGGATCTGCTTCTTCATCGTGGTGAAGTTGGTGAGCATGCCGCCCAGCCAGCGCTCCGTCACGTAGTAGGAGCTGCTGCGCTCCGCCGCGCTCTCGATGACCGGCTTGAGCTGCTTCTTGGTGCACACGAACAGCACCCGCTCGCCGCGGCTTACCACCGCGCGGGTGAGCTCCTGCGCCAGCTCGATCTGCCGCTGCGTCTTCTTGAGGTCGATGATGTAGATGCCGTTGCGCTCCGCGAAGATGAACTTGCGCATCTTCGGGTTCCAGCGGCTGGTCTGGTGTCCGAAGTGGACACCGGCTTCCAGGAGGTCCTGGATCTGCGGGACGGGCATGGTGCGTTGTCCTGATGGAATGCGGTTTTCCCTGCGGCCCCACCCGGGGCCCGGGCTTCCACCGCCGTCATCCGCCGGCCCGACCGCCCCGGCGAAGGGACGGCACCCGGGCCCGTGCGTCGGGCAGTGTGCTTGATCCGAGCGGTCTTTGGGCAAACGCGCGTGCCGGGACGAAGCGTCGTCCCGGCACCGCGAAGCCGGCGCTCCCGCTTAGCGCTTGCTGAACTGGAACCGCTTGCGCGCGCCCGGACGGCCGGGCTTCTTGCGCTCCACCTCGCGCGGGTCGCGGGTCAGCAGACCCTCGGCGCGCAGGCGGCCGCGGAACTCCTCGTTCACCTTGAGCAGGGCCCGGGCAATGCCCAGGCGGATGGCGTCGGCCTGGCCGCGCACGCCGCCGCCGTTGACCGTCACCTTGACGTCGTACTGGCCCTCGGTCTCCGTGGCCACCAGGGGGCGGCTGGCCGACTGGCGCAGCACGTGGCGGGGCAGGTGCGCCTCCAGCGTGCGGCCGTTGACCTCCCACGTGCCGTTGCCGGGACGCAGGTAGACGCGGGCGACGGACGTCTTGCGGCGCCCGATGGCGTGGAACTGTTCGGTGTTCGCCATGATGATCAGAAGGTGAGGGGCTCGGGATTCTGGGCCTGGTGCGGATGCTCCCCGCCGGCGTACACCTTCAGCTTCTTGCGCATCTGGCGGCCGAGCGCGTTCTTGGGCAGCATGCCCTTCACGGCGAGCTCGATCACCCGCTCGGGGTGCTTGGCCAGCATCTCACGGAAGGGGATGAACTTCTCCCCGCCCATGTAGCCGGTGTGCTTGAAGTAGGTCTTCTGGTCGGCCTTGTTGCCGCTCAGACGGACCTTGTCCGCGTTGATGACCACGACGTAGTCGCCGGTGTCCAGGTGCGGGGTGTAGGTCGGCTTGTGCTTGCCGCGCAGCACGCGGGCAACCTCCGTCGCCACGCGCCCGAGGATCTTGCCCCCGGCGTCGACGACGAACCACTTGTGCTCGATCTCTCCCGCCTTAACGGAATACGTCTTCATCGTACTCATTCTCGCGCCCGAAGCGCGGGCCTGTGTCGGCCAGGGTGCCGACGGGTTCTGGTGTTCCGAACGAAAATTCCGCCTCCGGCGCCTTGCCCGGGGCGGAGTGGCGTGGTCGGGACAGACGGGTATGATACCCAAACTCCGCACACCTGTCAACCCGCGGCGGGCGGGGAGGATGGGAAGGTTCCTGCGTTCGGGCGGGCATTCTCTCGCCCGCGAAGGGCCCTCTCCCCCGCTTCGCGGGGGAGAGGGAGAACTGGGGTTCCGCGCGCGGGCGGCATGAAGTGCAGAACGCCCGCAGAAACGTACACCCTCTCCCGCGCAGTTTGCGGGAGAGGGTGCGAGCGTCAGCGAGCGGGCGAGGGCTCCCGCAGTGGAAGGCCGTAACCTGTAATCTGTCCCCCGCCGTTCCATCGGTCCCCCGTTCCCCTGCCGTTCCGCCGTCAGGTCAGGAACGTCTCCAGGAAGCGCGCCCGCGACTGGTGCCGCAGCCGCAGCAGGGCCTTTTCCTTGATCTGCCGCACGCGCTCGCGGGTGATGCCGAAGTTCTCGCCGATCTGCTCCAGCGTCATGGGCTCGGTGTCGCCCAGGCCAAAGTACAGGCGCAGCACCTTGGCCTCGCGCTCGGTGAGCGTCCCCAGCGCGTCGTCGATGCTGCGCTTGAGGGCGGACTCGTAGACTTCGTCGTCGGGGCCGGGAGAAAGGCTGTCGGAGAGG
>NZ_DASURI010000795.1:0-3991 GCF_036280135.1 Longimicrobium sp. | reverse complement strand
GCCAGCCTTTCTCGGCGGAAAAGCGGGCGCGCAGCTCATCGTCCGTGACCTGGAGGGGCGTGTTGGGGACGGGGAACTCCGTCGCGAACTCCAGCAGGTACAGGCGCCCGCCGGGACGCAGCGCGGCCGCGATCTCGTCCGCGTAGGCGTCACGCGTGGGCTGGTCGAACAGGTGAAAGAAGCCGGAATCCACCACCGCGCCCAGCGTCCGGCCCAGCGCCGTCGGGCGCAGCGCGTCGCCCACGCGGAACTCCAGCCGCCGCGCGACGTCCGCCGGCAGCGCATCCGCCTTTTGCCGCGCCTGCGCGATGGCCGCCTCCACGATGTCGACGCCCACGACGTCCAGCCCGCGCCCCGCCAGCTCGATGGCCAGGTCACCGGAGCCGCACCCCGCGTCCAGCACGGGCCCGGCGGGCGGATGCTCGTCGAAAAGCGCGGACAGCGCCGGCTGCGCCTTGCCCACGTCCCACGGCGGCGGTGCGCCCTGGTAGATGGAATCGAAGAACCCCGGTTCGAATCGGCTCACGTGCGCGCGGCGGGCAAAGGTGGGCGGACGGATGATGAATGCACGGACGGGCGAGTCATCATCCCGTCCACGGGTCCCACAGCGGCGCGGCGGCGGGATGGTCGCCGATGCCGCCGCGCACGGACCGCATCACGCGCTCCGCGTCTTCCGCGCCGACCACCTGGCCGTCGCGGAGGACCATGGGAGCGCCCTGGAGCCCGAAGCCCGCGGGATCCGCCGCGGGGCGATACGGCTGGATGACGGCGTACCGCCCCTCGCCCTCGCGCCGGCCGAACTCCACCGCCAGCACGTGCTGCGTGGATTCCGTCCCCTGGAGCATCCGCAGCAGGCCCTCGCGCGCGAAGGCCCACGCGTCCACGCGCCCAGCCAGCGAATCGACGGCGCGCTTGCCCTCGGCGATGGCCTGGTCCTGCGTCTCGAGCTCGAAGCGCATGAGCTCGCGCGTGCCGCCGTCGTCGACGAGGAGGAACGGCGTCAGCAGCTCGCCGGCGGGCGCCTCGTGGACGCCCCACGCGGCGTGCGCGAGCGCGAAACCCGCCATGCGGGCGGTGGAATCGAAGGACATCGGCATCGGGCGGAACGGCTCTCCGGCTGAGTGGCACGCGGCGCGGCCGATCTCCGCCGCGCGCGTCAGTAGCCGCGCTCGGCCACCTGGTCTGCCCAGGAGGGCGGATCCGCCTGGCCGTCCAGGAACGGCAGCACGGCCGAGACCAGTGCGGGCGACGTGAAGATATCGTAGTGCGTGAGGTTCGGAAGGATGGCCAGGCGGTTGGGGGACAGGTTCTCGCGCATCCAGCCGGCGTCGCGCAGGCCGCCGCCCAGCAGCTGGTACATCTCCACCACGTGCTCCGGCCGGTACATGTCGCTGTCGCCAAAGACCAGCATCACGGGCATGCGCAGCGCGCGCACGTCGTCGGCCCAGTTGTAGGGCGTGCGGATGTACGCGCCCATCTGGTCCAGCAGCCGGGGAAAGTCATCCGGGTTGGGCGCCAGGGCCACGTACGACTGGTACATGGGCGTGTCGCGCATGTGCTCTGCGGCGGCCGCGCTCAGCCCGTCCTGCAGCGGGAGCATCTCCGCGTAGAATCCGTCCCGCGCGAACCCCGCCGACACGACCACCAGCCGGCGCACCTTCTCCGGGTGCTGCGCGGCCAGGCGAAGCGCCGCGCTGCCGCCCAGTGAGTAGCCCATCACGTCCACCTGGTCGTGCCCCAGCACGTCCAGCACCCGGGCTAGGTCGTCGCCCAGGCCGTGGATGCTGAACGCGCGGCTGCCCAGCTCCGTGCGGCCGTGCCCGTGCAGGTCCACGGCGATCACCTGGCGTCCCCGCGCCAGCGCGGGCAGCACGGGGCCGAACATGTGGATGGAGCCCAGCCCGCCGTGCAGCAGGAGCAGCGGCTCACCTTCCCCGTGGATCTCGTAGTAGTAGCGGATGCCGTTGGCCTCGGCGTGGCCGGTGCGGGCGGACGTGGGGGCGGCGGGGGTCTGGACGGTCATGGCGGCGGCTCGTTCGGGGCGTGGATGGATGCCGGCGCCGCCGTGCGGATGCGCATCTGCGCGGCCCGGCGGCGTCCCCGGCGCGACGGACTTTCGACGCGGGCCGGACCCTCCGCCCGTGCCGCATCGCCGTCTCTGCCTCCACGTCGAACGGCGCGCCCCGATTTCGACAAGGCCATCCACGAGACGAAAATCCACGTCGCCGCCCTGGATAACGAACGCCACAGCGGGCTCACCATCCCGGAGCGGGATCGATGGACCCGTTGCACCGTTTCAGTCTTTCCGGTGCGTTTTGGTGCAGGAGCGTGCACCCTGATTCGCCTCTTTGGGGACGATAGCAGACGAACCTCTGTCAATCTTCCGCTGCTGCCGTACCAGTGAAACGGTCAGGCAATCCGATCGCGCCCACGAGCTTAGCACGGACGTGCGGGCGCGAGGCAGACGGACAGCGCACCGTTGCCGCCCGGTGGGCACAGCGATTGATCAATACGGTATCCGCAATTTATTGAAGGTGAGTGATACAGACGGCAAACCTGTGGTTTCCCGCCCCCTCTCGTCGGGAAACACGTCCGCTCACCCCCCTCTCGGAGGAACGCACGATGAAAGCTCGGTTGTCCCTGGTTCTCGCCGCCACCCTGGGCCTCGCCGCCTGCCAGGGCGACGAGACGGCCCCCTCGGCCTCGTCGGCCGCCAGCCCTGTCGTGGTGCAGGAGAACTTCCTTACGATCGCGAACGACGCCTCGCTGGAGACGCCGCAGCGCGGCCGCCTGTCGGCCATCCGCCAGCGGGCCAACAACGACGACACGCACCTGGCCCGCCTGGCCACCGGCCCCGCCGCGCTGCTGCGCCGCGGCGGCGCCCTGCGCTTGGCCGTCGCGCCGGGCGTGCAGGTGGTGGCCCAGGGCGAGCGCGTGGAGCAGCGCTCGGCCAACGACATCTCGTGGGGCGGCCGCGTGCAGGGCGTGAACAACGGGTACGTGCAGATGGTGTACTCGCCGGAGGGCGTGACGGGCACCGTGACGCTGGACCGCGTGCAGTACCGCATCGAGCCGCTGGGCAACGGCCTGCACGCCGTGTCGCGCATGGACCAGAACGGCTTCCCCTCGGAGCACCCGGCCGATCACCCGGCGGGCGCGCTGGACGTGCCGCCTCCGACCAACTACCTGGCCGCCAAGGCGCCTGAGGGCACCGTGGGCGCCGCCGCCCTGAGCACCATCAACGTGCTGGTGGTCTACACGGCGTCGGCCGCGAGCGCCGCGGGCAACATCGCCAGCAAGATCCAGCTGGCCGTGGACGAGACCAACCAGTCGTACGTCAACAGCGGCATCAACATCAACATGGTGCGGGTGCACACGGCGCAGGTCACGTACAACGAGAGCGGCCGCAGCTTCTCGCAGCACGTGGCGGCGCTGCGCAGCACGACGGACGGCGTGATGGACAACGTCCACACGCTGCGGAACACCTACGCGGCCGACGTGGTGCTGCTGGTGGTGAACGACAGCGAGGCGTGCGGCATTGCCTCGTCCATCGGCTCCACGGCCACCTCGGCGTTCGCCGTGGCGCACTGGGACTGCATCACGGGCTACTACTCGTTCGGCCACGAGATCGGCCACCTGCAGGGTGCCCGCCACGACCGCTTCGTGGACGGCAGCACCACGCCGTACGCCTACGGCCACGGCTTCATCCCGGCAGCCAAGAACTGGCGCACGGTCATGGCCTACGGCAACAACTGCAGCAACTGCACGCGCATCCAGTACTGGAGCAACCCGCTCAAGACGTACAGCGGCGTGGCCATGGGCACCGTCGCGTACGAGGACAACGCGCGCGTGCTGAACCTGACGGCGGCCTCCGTGGCGGCCTACCGGTAAAGCACGTCGAAGGCAGCACGCAGAAGGGGCGGGACCGCGCGCGGTCCCGCCCCTTTGAACTTCAACTGATTTCTCACGCAGAGCCGCAGAGGCGCAGAGT
>NZ_DASURI010000794.1:0-4727 GCF_036280135.1 Longimicrobium sp. | reverse complement strand
CACGCGTAGATGCCGGACATCAGCAGCATGCCCAGGGCAATGCGGATGGCCCATCGCTCGCGGCGCTCGCGCATGGCCTGCCGCACCCACCGGGCGAGCGCGATGAGCGCGCCCACGCCAAAGAGCAGGACCACGCCGCGGAGGATCCAGTCCAGTACGGTTTCCAGGTAGCCGGGCATCAGCCTGCGTGTGTCAGCCGCAGCACCGTGTTCCCCATCCGCACGGTGTCGCCCGGGTTCAGGGCGCGCTCCTGGTGCGGCGGGATGGGCTGCTCGTTGACGAAGGTGCGGTTCTTGGAATCCAGGTCCGTCACGGTCACGCGGCCGCCCTGCACGCGAAAGCGGGCGTGGCGGCTGGACATGTAGCGGTCGCCCGTGGCCTGCACGCCGGCGTCGGGCCGGCGGCCCAGCACCACCTCGCCGTCAAAGCGCACGGGCTCGCGCAGCGTCTCGGAGCTGACGACCTCGAGGAGGGCGCCCCGTCCGGCCGGGGCGCCGCCGCCCCCGCCGCCATGGGCCGGGGCGCCGCCTCCGTACGCCGGCTGCGCGCCGTACGCGGGCTGGTTGCTGTAGGCCGGCGCGGGGGCGCGGTGCTCGGGCACCAGCGGGCGGTCCGGGCCGGGCGCGTTGCTGGCGCCCTCCGGCTGCCGGCGCGGGTCGTCCAGCCCCAGCGGCTTTACGTGCGCGAACTCGCGCTTGGTGTCCAGGACCACGACCTCCACGCGCAGCCCCGCGCGTGCGATGCCGTTGTCCTGGGCCCACTGCGCGGCGAACCGGCGCAGGTGGTCCGCCTCGTCACGGGCCCACAGGGTGGGGCTCATGCCGGGCGGCACCAGGTCGGTGGAGGCGTACACGCGCAGGTCGGGCGCGGTACGGCGGTCGGCGTAGCGCCGCAGGGCTTCGCGGACGCCGTCTTCCAGCTGCTGCCGCAGCGTGGGGCGCAGGAGCTTGCGAAAAGCGTTGATCATCGCGGTCCAGGAACGTGGGGTTCGCCGGGCGGGGCTGTCGCAATATCAGGACCGGCGCGACCGGCCGGCAACCGGCGGGGCCATTGCTGGCGAGTACGGGTGGATGAGGGC
Source organism: Longimicrobium sp. (assembly GCF_036280135.1). Classification (GTDB taxonomy): domain Bacteria; phylum Gemmatimonadota; class Gemmatimonadetes; order Longimicrobiales; family Longimicrobiaceae; genus Longimicrobium. The sequence continues at coordinate 3,649 of NZ_DASURI010000794.1, read as the reverse complement.
GCGCGTTTCGGGGATGCGTTGAAGATGGTGTGAGGCGGATGTGGATCCAGAGGGACAGCGCGCTCGCAGCCTGAGCGGGGAAACCCGCCGCGGGGGACCGTCCGTGTCGCGCCGGCGCGCTCCCAGCCTGAGCGGCTAAAGCCGCCGCTACGACCGCGGAAAGCCCCGTCTCGCGCTGACGCGCTCTGCGAACGGGGCTTCAACCACCAACGCGCGCCGCCACCCGGCGGGAGGCCGCCTCCGCGCGGAGGGCCGGAATCGCGCCGCGCGGACTCCGCGCCGGTGCACACGCGGCGGCCCGTTCCGGGGCAGTCCGCGCAGGCGGACCTCGTGCCTTTCCAGCGGCGAATTCATTCGCTCCGGCCGGGACTTCGCGACGAACGGAGGGCGCCGGCGTCCGACCAGGTTCGGATGCGGATTCGGGGGCGTTGGGGCGGAAATCGAATCCGGATCCGCGAACGCCCGATTGAAACCATCGCGGCGCGCACCGCGTCCAAGGCGAAGGCGGGATGATGATCCGCCCCACACCACAGATCCGGAGATGACGCACATGCGCCGCATCGGCCGCAGTGTTCTCGTGATATCGACCGTCGTTGGCGCCTGCGCCCCGCTCGGCGCGCAGTCCGCCCGTCCCGCGTCGCCCTCCGTCGCATCCACCACCCCCGACGCGCGCGCCACGCTGGACGCACGGGCGCCGGGGTGGCTGGCGGAGCACGGCGTGCCCAGCCTGGCCGTGGCGTACATCCGCGACGGCCAGGTAGCCTGGACGCGCGTCTACGGCAACCAGGCGGACGGCGTCCCCGCGTCCGACTCCACGCTGTACAACATCGCCTCGCTCACCAAGCCGCTCTTCGCGGAGCTCGTGCTGCGGCTCGCGGCGGACGGGCGCCTGTCGCTGGACGAGCCCATGTCGCCCGTGTGGACGGATCCCGACGTGGCGTCGGACCCGCGCCACGACGCGTTCACCCCGCGGCTGGCCCTGAGCCACCAGCTGGGATTCACCAACTGGCGCCGCGAGACGGAGGGCGTGCTGCGCATCGGGTTCCAGCCCGGCACGCAGTTTCGCTACAGCGGCGAGGGATACGAGTACGCGCGGCGCTTCGTGGAGCGAAAGCTGGGCGCATCCACCAACGACCTGGCGCGGCAGTACGTCTTTGGCCCGGCGGGGATGCGCAGCACCTCCTTCGTCCGCCAGCCGTGGTTCACGGGGCGCACCGCCATGCCGATGGGACCCGAGGGCCGCTGGGGCACGCCGTCCACGGACGACGAGGCCAACGCCGCGGACGACATCCACACCACCATCGGCGACTACGCGCGCTTCGTGATCTCGGTGATGGCGCACGACCGGCTGCCGGCCGCGCTGGCCGCCCAGCGCGACAGCATCCACGCGACGGGCGCGGAGCGCTGCGATCCCGCCAAGGTGCCCGTGTGCCCCGTACGCATCGGCTACGGACTGGGATGGACGGTGTTCGAGTACGCGGACCCGGCGCAGAACGTCCTGTGGCACACGGGCGGCGACTGGGGCGAGAAGACGATCGTGTTCTACTGGCCCAACCGCCGCGAGGGCGCGGTGCTGTTCACCAACGGCGCAAAGGGCTTCGACGTGATGGTCCCCGCCGCCACCCTGCTGGCGGAAGGCACCCTGTTCGCCGGCTTCCTGGAGCACGGCGGCTGAGCGCGCGGCACGTCACCCGACGCCCGGCGCTCATCCTGAGCGGATGTGATAACCAGATCGGGGAGACGGGTCATCCTGGGGAGCCGCCGCGTACGCTTTTTGTCCGTGCGTGATCCCTGGCGGCGACGAAGGATCTTGCCCGCAACGCGTCAAGCCGGCTCCCGGGCATGGGAGCCGGCTTGTCGTTTCGCGCACAAGATCCTTCGTCGCGCCCGAAGTCCCGCGCTCGATCAGGGTCGCCGCGGGCGCTCCTCAGGATGACAATCAGTGGACAGCGTCATCCTGTCTGCTCAACGGAGCACCGGTTGTGCGAGGAAACGGGCGGCGGCAGATTGGGCCGCGATCCACCGCCCGCACGCCGAAGCCTCCACGCGCGAGACGCATCCCCATGATCCGCACCGCACGCCTTGCCTGCCTGGCCGCCGTGATGGCCGCGGCCGCCTGCACGCCGCAGCCGGCGCCGCAGACCGAGCCCACGTTTCAGCCCGCGCGCCCCACGGACGTGGGCGGCAACGCGCCCGCGCCGGCGCGCTGGGGCATGGTCATCCACGGCGGGGCCGGCGCCATGACGCCGCAGTCCATCCCGCCCGAGCGCCAGGCCGAGTACCAGGCCGCCCTCACGGAGGCGCTCATGGCCGGGCACGCCGTGCTGGCCCGCGGCGGTAGCAGCCTGGACGCCGTGGAGGCCGCCATCAACGTGATGGAGGACAACCCGCTCTTCAACGCGGGCCGCGGCGCCGTCATCACGGCCGACGGGCGCATCGAGCTGGACGCGGCCATCATGGACGGCGCCACGCTGCGGGCCGGCGCCGTGGCGGGGCTGCACACGGTGCGCAACCCCATCGACCTGGCCCGCGCCGTCATGGAGCGCTCGCCGCACGTGATGATGATCGGCGACGGCGCGGAGACGTTCGCGCGGCAGAACGGGCTGCAGATGGTGGAGGAGAGCTACTTCTGGACGCCCACGCGCCGCCAGCAGTGGGAGCGGGCGCGCCAGCAGGACAGCCTTCGCGCCGACAGCGCCGCGCGCGCCGGCCGCACCAGCGGCTACAGCGTGCCGGAGGAGCGCAAGTGGGGCACGGTGGGCGCCGTGGCGCTGGACCGCAACGGCAACCTGGCCGCGGGCACGTCCACGGGCGGGATGATGATGAAGCGCTACGGCCGCGTGGGCGACGTACCCATCATCGGCGCGGGGACGTACGCCAACAACCGCTCGTGCGCGGTGAGCGCCACGGGGCACGGCGAGTTCTTCATCCGCAACACGGTGGCGCACAGCATCTGCGCGCTCATGGAGTACGGCGGGCTGCCGCTGCAGGCCGCCGCGGACAGCATCGTCATGCGGCAGCTGGTGGCGCAGCAGGGCGAGGGCGGCATCATCGCCATGGACCGCAACGGCGACTGGACCATGCCGTTCAACAGCACGGGCATGTTCCGCGGCCGCGTCGGCGCCGACGGCGTCCCCCACGTGGGCATCTTCCGCGGCGAGCCGTAACGGCGCTGGCAAACTGGTTGCGGCTCGCGCCTCTGTTTATCTTTGGGATGCATCCAGATCAAGGAGACCAGCAATGAGCCCCAGCCGCGTCATTCATACGGACCCCGAGGTTCTCGGCGGTATGCCGGTATTCGCCGGCACGCGCGTGCCGCTCAAGAACCTGATCGACTACCTGGAGGCGGGCTATCCGCTGGACGAGTTCCTCGATGACTTTCCTAGCGTTACGCGAGAACAGGTGATCGCGGCGCTCGAGGAAGCTCAGGAAGCGTTAAGCGAACGTGCGTGTGCTGCTTGATGAGTGCACGCCCCGAAAGCTCCGGCGTGAGCTCCCGGAGCACGAGGTGCGCACGGTGGGCGAGATGGGATGGAGCGGGACGAAGAACGGCGCGCTGCTTCGCAAGGCGGCCACCGAGTTCGACGTCCTGCTCACGATCGACTCCAACATGGAGTACCAGCAGAACCTGACGCACCTACCCGTGGCC
>NZ_DASURI010000793.1:0-10572 GCF_036280135.1 Longimicrobium sp. | reverse complement strand
TGCTCGATCTCCTCCGCGCCCAGCCGGCCCAGCCCCGTGAGCTCCATCCGCGGCGCGCGCTCCAGCACCAGCACCTGCCGCGCGAACGAGACGAACATGCTGCACGCCTCGGGGCACGGCACCAGCGCGTCGCCCGTCGTGTCCCCTTCGGACGGCAGGTCCAGCGGCGCGTCGTCGTCGATCTTCCACGCCACGCGGCGCAGGCAGACGGCATCGCCGCAGCAGGCGCGCACCGTGTTCCGCACCACGTCCGGCGGAAGCAGCTTGACGGCGCCGTACATCCCCGTCTGCCGCGCGGCCGTCTCGCGCCAGTGCGTCACGCGCAGGGTGCCGGCCAGCTCGGCGTACCAGTGCAGCGCGCAGGCGGGATACAGGTAGTCCAGCGCCGTCCACAGGGCCCGCGCGTCCAGGTCCACCAGCGCCCAGCCCTGGCGCAGGTTGGGCGCCGTCTTGAGCGGACGGTGCTCGCCGGCGTTCGTCATCTGCGCGATGAAGCGCGCCGCGTACGGGTCCGGCGTCACCGTCTCCAGCGACGTGAGGGAGCGGTGCGCGTCGCGCGCGTGGCGGATCTCGTACAGGCCGTCGCCCGTGCGCAGCAGCCGCACCTGCAGAAAGGCGCGGCCCTCGTCGCCCCCCGCGTCGATCCACTGCACCAGCGCCTCGCGGGCCCGCGCCATGCCGCCCGCCGGCACGTGTGATCCGCGCACCTCCGGGGCATCAGACACCGGCCGCCTCCGCGATGACGATGCCCCCGGGAATGCGCGCGCCGGCCTCGCGGGCGCGCTGCAGCACGATCTGCGCGATCTCGGGGAAGGTGCCCACGGGCGCCGCGTAGAAGATCGTCCGCCCGTCCTTTTCCGTCACCGGGCTGATGGCCGGGCGGTTGATCCCCAGGTCGTCGGGAATGGTCTCCTGCGTGTGCCAGCCCTCCGCCACGAAGAAGGGGACGAGCACCACGCGGCGCTCCTCCATCTCCTCCAGCACCGCGTCCACCTCGGGCGCCTGGTCCAGGAAGCCCGTCCGCACCCGGCCAAACACGCCGGCCTCGTCCGCCTCGCGGCTCACGCGGTAGATGACCTCGGCGGAGTTGCTGTTTCGCTCCGTCCCGTGGCCGATGATGATGAGCCCCGCCTGGCGCGCCTCGTCGTGCGTGAGGCCGGCGCTCTCCTCGGCGCGGCGCAGGATCATCCCCGCCATGGACGGATGCGTGCCCACGGGCTTGGTGTAATGGACGGTGCGCCCCGCCTTGTCCGTCACCGAGGGCGCGGGGCCGGTGAGCCCCAGCTCGCGGGGGATCACTTCCTCCGTGAAGTAGCCCTCGGAGATGAAGAGGGGCACCACGTACACCTCGTCGGCCTCCACGAGGTCGAACACCTCGCGCATGGAGGGCTCCTCCTTCCAGAAGCACTCCCGCACCTCGTCGAACGCGCCGGTGGCGCGAAGGGCCGCGGCGTGCGCGTACACGGGAGCGCTGCTCTCCGCGTTGAGGTGCGAGCCGTGGCCGATGATGATCAACGCCTGCAACTGCGTAGCTCCTTGGGCGATACGTTCCATCCACCGGCGCCGAAGATGGGCCGGCGCCCCGCCCGGGGCAAGGGACGCTCCGGGCGCGGCGGCAGATCGCGGGAATCACCTGGAAACGGCGATCGCGCACCGGGTCGGCGAAGCCGGCGTCGATGCGCTGCCGCCGACTCCGCTGGCCCGTGTAAGATCGCGGTTCTTTCTGAGGATACGCGGGGGAGGCGTCAGTCGGAGGGGGAATCCGCCGCGTCCGGGTACTTGATGGTGGACCCGCGCATCTCGCAGCGGGCGGGGCGCCAGTCGTTCGCGGCCACGCGCGCCACGTAGCACTCCGCCGACCAGCTGCACGCCCGGCCGCAGCGCGCGCTCACGGTAACGCGCGCGCTGGTTTTTTCCATCACGTGCGGCTGGTCCACCCAGAACTCCACGGGCAAATCGCACGCGGAGCGCGGCACCACGGGCGGATCGTTCCCCGCCAGCGCCGCCATCAGCGCCGGCTTGGGATCGACGGGCGCGAACCCCGTCTCCGGCGTCCACTCGCCCAGGCAGCGCACCGTGGCGCCTTCCGTGAGATCCTCGCTTGTCCAGATCATCCGCAGGGCGGCCACCTGCACGGCCACCGTGTCCGCGGGCGCCTGCGCGGCGGCGGGAACGGCGGCCAGGATCATCGTCAGCAACAGCGGGATGCGCCCCTTCATCGACAGTCCTTCCCAGTGGAAGATGATGCATCGCAAGCAGATACGGATCCGCCGCGCCTACGGTTTCTCCGGCGGCAGGCTGAAGACGGGGAGCTTGAGGTTGCCCAGGATGGCGGCCAGGCGCAGCCCGGTGATGGCCGCCATCCCCGACAGGGCCGACGGCGCGCGCGGCACGCCGATCCACCCCAGCACCAGGTACAGCGTGATGCCGGCGATGGCGGCCGTGGCGTACAGCTCCGTGTCGGAGCGCAGGATGAGCGGGATCTCGTTCGTCAGCACGTCGCGGATCATGCCGCCGGCCGTGCCCGTCATGGTGCCCATGATGACGGCGATCACGGGCGGCACGCCGGCGTCCTGCGCGATCTGCGCGCCCGCCACGCTGAACAGGGCCAGCCCCAGCGCGTCGGCGATCAGCAGCGTCTTTTCCGGCGGATGAAAGCGGCGTGTCCACGCCACCGTGGCCATGGCGGCGCCGGCGATCACGAGCACGTAGACGGGGTCGGCGACCCAGAAGATGGGGCTGCGGTCCAGCAGCACGTCGCGCAGGGTGCCGCCGCCCACGGCCGTGACGACGGCGATCACCACCACGCCCAGCAGGTCCAGGCTCTTTCGCCCCGCCGCCAGCGCGCCGCTGATGGCGAACACGGCCACGCCCACGAGGTCCAGCAGGTAGGGGATCACGGGTTTTCGGTGCTGTGGATGCGCGGGCATACGGGCGCGTGGCCCGGCTTGGTGGACGGACGAACGGCGGGGGACAGGGTACAGGTTACAGGGGACAGCCGGCAACGGCGCGGACGGCGATCCGCCTCGGCCTCCGATGGGTGATCTCGATCGCGCGTCCGCGGCGGCCGATTACGGCGCGTCCGCCCGGCGCGGGGCTGATCCCGTGGATTCCGCCAGCAGGCGCTGCAGCATCTCGATCTGCACCTGCTGCAAGCGCACCAGCTCCGCCCAGTCCGCCTCGCGCAGCGCATCCAGCTTGTCGTGCAGGGCGCGGATCTCCGTCTCGGCCTTGAGGTTGACCTCGTAGTCGTTGGCGGCGTCCAGCCGGTCGCGGGTGGCCTGCCGGTTCTGCGACATCATGATCACGGGCGCCTGCAGGGCCGCCAGCGTGGAAAGGATCAGGTTGAGCAGGATGTACGGATACGGATCGAACGACTCGTGCCGCGCGGCCAGGATGCCGCTGTTCAGCACCATCCACCCCGTGAGAAAGGCGAGAAAGGAGAGGATGAACGGCCACGATCCGCCGAACGCGGCAATGCGGTCCGCCAGCCGGTCGCCGAAGGAGCGCGTGTCCAGGAAGTCGCGGTTCACGTCCCGCGCGACGTGCGTGCGGCGCAGGATGGCTTCGGCGATCCGCCGCTCGCGCGCGGCGAGCTGATGCAGCGCCGATTCCGGCGGGGTGTCGGGATGGGAGTGCATGGAAGGCGTCTCGTTCCGCGTGAGTCGTGCGCCCGCGCCGGGCGACCGCACGCAAGATAGCGAGGCGGCGACGGAAACGTGACAGGCATCCGCGCGCGGCGGCAGGAATCTCTCCATTCCGCGCGGATGGCGGACGAACGAAAGCCCCCGCCGGCGTGTGCCGCGCGGGGGCCTTCGTCGTCATCGGCCAGGGTTGAGCCGGCGGCCGGTCAGCGGTTGGAGGGCGTGGGGCGCAGGGTGGCGTCGTAGCCCCAGGGCTGCATGGTCCAGCTCCAGCGCTCGCGCGGCGACGACGCGCCCCAGATGGCGCCGACCGTAAAGCCCGTCCCCAGGCCGATGGCGCCGCCCAGCAGCGCCGACTCGCCCATGCCGCGGTCCGTCAGCTTGGCCGTCGCCGGGCCCACCACCAGCCCCAGCCCCGCGCCGATGAAGGCGCCCAGGCGTCCGCGGTACCACGCCGTGGAGCCGGCGCTGCCGCCCGCGAACTTGTCCAGCCGCGTGATGGAGCGCAGGGGCAGCAGCACGGTGTCGCCCGTGGCCTCGGACCTCACGGACAGCCCCTCCTGCCGGTACGACGTCACGGTACCCTGCAGGGGCGCGGGCAGAAAGTTGGGCGACGTCACGCGGACGCGCGTGCCCGTCAGCCCGTCGCGGACGGCCGGGGCGGCCACGGTCGCCTGGGGCCGCGGGGCCATGGCGGAGTCGGTCGCGACCTGGGCGGCGACGGGCATGGAGACGAGGAACGCGGCAACGGCCGCGAGCTTGGCGATCTGCATGGGATTATGGGGGGAAGTACCTGGAAAGAAACGGGTTAGGCGATGGAATATGGGCACGTCGGTGGATTCTGTCCACCTCCGGCCGCGCCTCCACGACGGAGTATCGGCACGCCGGCCGATTTCTTTCGCGCCTGGATTCCACGTGCCCCGGCGGAACACTCCGATGGCGCAACGAAATGCTGGCGCTCGGCCGGAATAGATGTAAATTGGCACGTTGCGCCCGGCTCCGGTCGCGCCCCGTCCCATCGTGCCGGCGTCTTTTCGCGCGCCATCCTTCCACCGCGCGCGTCTCTTGGATGGAGGTCCTCATCATGCCCGTTCCTCGTGTCTTCACCCGCCCCACCGCTCTCTTTGCGCTGATTCTGAGCATTGCCGCGTGCGACGGAGACCGATCGCCCGCCACGCCGCCCTCCGGCGCGACCCCCAGCTCCCTGCGCGTGCTGAGCGGCGACGGACAGTCCGGCGTGGCGGGCGCGGAGCTGCCCCAGGAGCTGGCCGTGGGCGCCGTGGACGCGGGCGGCAACGCCCTGCCGGGGATGGCCGTGCAGTTCGTCGTGGTTTCCGGCGGCGGTCGCGTCACGCCCCAGACGGCCACCTCGGACGCGCAGGGCTGGGCGCGGGTGCGGTGGACGCTGGGGACCGTCGCGGCGGACAGCCAGGTGGTGGAAGCCCGCCGCGAGGGGCTTCCGCCCGTGCGGCTGCGCGCGTCCGTGCGCCCGGACGTGCCCGCCACGCTGTCCGTCACGGCCGGCAACGGCGCGTCCGGCGCCGTGGGCGCCGCGCTGGACTCGCTGGCGGTCACGGTGAAGGATCGCCATGGGAACCCCATCGTAGGCCTGCCCGTCACCTGGGCGGTCGCGACCGGCGGCGGCTCCGTCTCTCCCGCGCAGACGGTGACGGGCGCCGGCGGCGTGTCGAAGACGCAGTGGACGCTGGGACTGCGGGTGGACAGCGCGCAGGGCGTGGTCGTCCGCGTGGCGGGGCTGGACTCCGTGGCCTTCACGGCCAACGCGGTGACGGCGGGCGTTCCGCTCCAGCTGGCCAAGCGCGGCGGCGACGGCCAGCGCGGCCCCGCCGGGAGCGTGCTGCTGGACTCGCTGGGCGTGGTGCTGCGGATGCCGGACGGGCGGCCCGTGCAGGGCGCCGTCGTCAATTGGAGTGTGCCCGCAGCGGCGGGAACCGTGACGCCCGCCGTCAGCCGGACGGACGCGAACGGCGCCGCATCCGCCGTGTGGCGCCTGGGCACGAGCCCCGGCCTTGTGCAGGCCACGGCGACGGTGGACGAGGGCACGCTGGTCTTCACCTCGCTCGTCGAGGCGAGCGCGCCCACGGGGATCGTCGCCGTGGCCGGCGGCGGCGAGGGCCCGGTGGGTGGCGCCATGGCGGACTCGCTCGCCGTGCGCGTGACGGACACCTACGGCAACCCGGTACCCGGCGCGGAGATCGCCTGGTCCGTTCAGTCGGGCGGCGGCGCCGTGCAGCCGGCGCGGAGCACGACGGACGCGGCCGGCATCGCGCGGACACAGTGGACGCTTGGCACGGGCGTCGGCGCGCCGCAGGCCGCGCAGGCCCAGCTCGGAACGCTCGCGCCGGTCACGTTCCAGGCAACGACGACGACGCGCGGGGTGCCCCTGCAGCTGGCCAAGCGCGGCGGCGACGGCCAGCGGGGTCCGGCCGGCAGCGTGCTGCTGGACTCGCTGGGCGTGGTGCTGCGGACGCCGGACGGCCGGCCCGTGCAGGGCGCCCTCGTCACCTGGAGCGTCCCCGCGGCGGCCGGAACGGTGACGCCGGCCACCTCGCGCACGAACGCGGAGGGGCTCGCCTTCGCGGCGTGGCGCCTGGGCACGAGCGCGGGCCTCGTGCAGGCGACGGCGACGGTGGACGAAGGCACGCTCACCTTCACGGCGCGCATCGAGGCGGCGGCGCCCGCGCACATCGCCGCCGTCGCGGGCGGCGGCGAGGGGCCGGTGGGCGGCGCGATGGCGGATTCGCTCGCCGTTCGCGTGACGGACCAGTACGGCAACCCGGTGTCCGGCGTGGAGGTCGCCTGGGCCGCGCAGACGGGCGGCGGCTCCGTTCAGCCCGCGGCGAGCACGACGGACGCGCAGGGTATGGCACGGGCGCAGTGGACGCTGGGCCCGATCGTCGGCACGCCGGGACAGACGGCGTCCGCGACGCTGGGCAGCCTGCCGCCCGTCGCGTTCCAGGCCACGGCGATCACGCGCGGCGTAACCCTGCAACTGGTGCGCGTGGGCGGGGATGAGCAGACGGGGGAGATCGGCGCGGCCCTCGCCGACTCGCTGGTGGTGCGGCTGCGAACGGCCGCGGGCGTGCCGGTGCAGGGCGCCACCGTGCAGTGGCGCGTGCTGACCGGCGGCGGACAGATCTCGCCCACGTCCGTCCGCACGGACGCGCAGGGTCATGCACGTGCGGCGTGGACCATGGGCTCGGTTCCCGGCCCCGCCACGGCCAGCGCTCAGGTGGACGAGGGCGCCCTGCTGTTCACCGCGGCGGCCCGCGCGGGGTCGCCCGCCGCGGTGCAGGTCGTCAGCGGCAACAACCAGAGCGCCACGCGCGGCACCATCCTGGCCGACTCCCTCGTCGCGCGCGTGGTGGACGCGCACGGCACCCCGCTCGCGGGCGTGCCGGTGCAGTGGAATGTGTTAAGCGGCGATGGGCACGTGCAGCACACAAGCGCCCAGACCGGCCCGGATGGAACCGTACGCACACGCTGGGCAGTAGGTTTGGCACCGGGTGACAACAGCGCCGCGGCATCCGTCGGGGGCCTCGCTGCGCGCTTCACGGCAACGTCCCGCCCCGGAACGCTCACGCTTCACAGCCGTAGCACCAAGCGGGAAGAACAAGTCGGGAACACCGTGTATGAGCTGAGCGGGTCGTTGGCGGCGTGGGTCACCGACGCGACAGGTGCCCGGGTGATTGGGGCACCCATCCGTTGGGATTTGGGCGGCATGTACCCGGTTCCGCTGCCATCGCCTTCGGCAACGCCGGGGTGGGATACGATCTCCATCGTCCGCCTCCGCGGAACCGAGTTCGGGATGATGTCGATCCCGGCGCTGTACGCGGTCGCGTATTTCGAAGAGCAGCGCGCCATCATTCTCAACGATAGCTACATCTACTTCTATGAACGCACCCAGCACTTGGTTGAGGGCCCAGGTCCGTACCTCGCAAACGACACGGCGGTGGTTGTGGTTCTCTTCACCGAGACCTCCGACCTCTACAGGGACGAATGGAACGAGAGGGTGCCCCTTCGCCTGTACGACGACAACGGCTGGAGCCTCGTGACGGATTCGTACGAGCCCATTCCCTGGCCTCTTGGGTCCAAGCTGGGACCGCGCACGGTGACGGTGTGCCTTCCCGAGCCGTACGCCATTCCCGAGGAATGCTGGCCCCTCGCCGCCACAGTTGTCCCCTAAGAGCCAGGAGGCGGACGGCCGGGCACCGCCGGCCGTCCGCATCCGTCAGGGCGTCCGGGCCGGGGTCGTCCCCTGCCCGGACGATTTTTATCATTCCATCGCGCTCTACGCCGCCGCGCGCACCTCCACCGCCGGCGCCAGCAGCTTGTACATCACGGGCGTCACCAGCCGCGCCAGGATGGTGGACGAGATCAACCCGCCGATGATCACCCACGCCAGCGGCGAGTACAGCGACGAGCCCTCCAGCGCCAGCGGCAGCAGCCCGCCGATGGCCGTCAGCGTCGTGAGGACGATGGGGACGAAGCGGATCTCGCCCGCCTTCTGGATGGCCTCCACCAGCCCCATCCCCTCCTCGCGCAGCTGGTTGGTAAAGTCCACCAGCAGGATGCTCGTCTTGATCTCGATGCCGATGAGCGCCACGAAGCCGATGGTGGCCGTAAAGCTCAGCGTGTGGCCGCTGATCCACAGCGCCGCGATGCCGCCCACCAGCCCCAGCGGGATCACGGACGCCACGATGAGCGTGCTGCGGAACGTGCGGAACTCCAGGACGAGGATGGCCAGGATCATGAACGTGGCCACGATCACCGCGCTCCCCACCCCGCCAAAGCTTTCCTGCCGGCTCTCGATCTCGCCCGCGGCCGTCCAGCGGTAGCCGGCCGGCAGCTCCATCCGCTCCAGCTCCGCCAGCACCGCGCGCGTCACCCGGTCCGTGTTGAAGCCGCTGCGCACGTAGCTCGTGACCGTCACGGCGCGCTCCTGCTCGTGGTGCTGGATCCGCGGCGCCGTGCTGGCGAACCGCACGTCGGCCACCTGCCGCAGGGGCACCGTGGCGCCCGAGAGCGCGCTCACGTACACGCGGTCCAGCGCCTCCACCGTGGGCATTCCCGCTTGCGGCAGGCGGACGCGGATGGGATACTCCTCGCCGCTGCCGTCGCGGTACAGGCCGGCCGTCAATCCCGCGATGCCCATGCGGATGGTGCGATCGACTTCCACGGACGGGATGCCGAACATCCCCGCCTTGTGCTGGTCCACGTCCACCTTGAGGTCCGTCCGGGCCAGGCGCACGGGGTTGTCCACGTACATCGTTCCCGGCGTCCGGCGGACGACCTGCTCCACCCGCGCGGCCAGGGCGCGCAGCGTGTCCAGCTCCGGCCCCGTCAGGCGGATGGCCACGGGCGCGTCGATGGGCGGCCCGTTCTCGAACTCGCGCACCTCGATGCGCGCGTTGGGATACTCGGCGAAGCGGGCGCGCAGGCGGTCCAGCATCCGCGGCGTCTCGTCCGTGTCGTACGCGTCCAGGGTGACGAACAGCTGCGCCACGGACGGGTTCTCGCTGCGGGGGATGACGTTGTAGTACACCTGCGGGTTGTCGCGCCCCACGTTGGCCATCACCGCCCTTACGCCCGCCTGCTGCGAGAGCACGCGCTCGGCGTAGCGCGCGGCGCGGTCCGTCTCTGCCAGGCTGCTGCCGTCCGGCGTGCGCACGTCCACCAGGAACTGCGGCGTGCCGGCTTTCGGAAAGAGCGAGAAGCCCACGACGGGGACGAGCGCCAGGGAGCCGACGAACAGCGCCGCCGCGCCCGCCAGCGTGAGCCCCGGGCGGGCCAGCGCGCGGTGCAGCACGGGCGCGTACGTGGCGCCGATCAGCCGGTGCAGGGCGCGCATGAAGACGTTGCCCTCCGCGTCCTCGTGGCGCGACAGCGTGCGGCTGGCCAGCCACGGGATGATGGTCAGGCTGATGAGGAGCGACGCCACCACGGTAAAGACGACCGTCAGCGGCATCACCCGGATGAACATCCCCGCCGTGCCGGGGAGAAAGATGAGCGGCAAAAAGGCGAAGATGAGCGTGGCCGTGCATCCCACCACGGCGACGCTGATCTGCCGCGTGGCCAGCAGCGCCGCCTCGCGCCGCGAGTGCCCTTCGCGCAGGAACCGGCTGATGTTCTCCACGACGACGATGGAGTCATCCACCAGCAGCCCCAGCGCGATCACGAAGCCGACGATGCTGAGCTGGTTGATGGTGAACCCCGTCATGTCCAGGGCCGTGAGCCCCATGGCCAGGGAAAGCGGGATGCTCACCATCACGATCCCCGCCGCGCGCCAGCCCAGGGGAAGCAGCGTGAGCAGGACGAGGACGATGGCGATGACGAAGTCGCGGCCCAGGTGGCTCAGCCGCTCGCGCACGTTCCGCGACTGGTCGAAGCCGCGCTCCAGCTTTACGGTGGGCGGCAGCGTCTTTTGGAACGCGTCCAGCTCCGCGTAGATGCCGTCGCGCACGGCGGAGATGTTCACGTCCGGCAGCTGGTTGGCCGTGACGAACACGGCACGCCGGCCGTTGTAGCGCGCCAGGTGCGCGGGGTCGCCGTAGCTCCAGTCCACGTCCGCCACGTCGCGCAGGAAGGTGACGTTGCCGTCCGCCGCGCGCACGACTGTGTTGCGCACCTCGTCCAGCGAGCCGTACTCCCCGCTCGTCTTTACGTTGAAGCGGCGGCTGCCGGCGTCCACGGTGCCGCCCGGCACGTTGGCGTTGTCGCTGCCGATGGCCTGCAGCACCTGCCCCGGCGCGATCCCCAGCTGCGCCAGCCGGCCCAGGTCCAGCCGGACACCCACCTCCCGCTCGGGAAAGGCCCACGCCTCCGCGCTCTTTACGCCGGGGACGGATTCCATCCGCTCCTCCAGCCGCTCGGCGCGCTGCTGCAGCTCGTGGTACGGCATCACGTC
>NZ_DASURI010000792.1:0-6883 GCF_036280135.1 Longimicrobium sp. | reverse complement strand
TGTGTATACTATATGCAAGTCTGCGCCAAAACGCCACAATTTTGTCATGAGGCCCGCCCAAATCGCTCTGTGCAGATCCTCACCCAAAACGCAGACTGCTACGGTCGATCGGCCGCGAATGGATGTGGCGCGTTACGACTGCCCACGCCAGCAACATTCCGTATACACGAGCGGCACGCCGAAAGGTCCGCCACTGCAACACTTGTGATACTCGTCGCAAAGTGTGCGCCACTGCGGAGACTTTCATGTAGAGTACGTCGGAAACTGCTACGTGTCAACACTTCAGACGCCGCCGGCCGTCCACTGCGACCGTTCTGTCGACAATCCGGGCCGCGCACGCCAGGGGACATCCCCCGTGACAGAACTGCTTCGCGCGCCCGTCGCACCCTCCTCTGACGCCGGAACTGTCCATGGCGTCACCCGTACAAGGCGCGCGCCACGCACCCGGACGGGCAATTTCCCGCCGTCCCTGGCCGAATCGGTGTCCGCTCCGTCTCCGCTAACAAGTTAGCACCCCGCGCAAGTCCCCAGAGTGCGTGCGAAATGCGGCAGCAAACCCGCGCGGCGTGCACGGGGCCCGGCGGATGGTACGGGCGTTGCTCCGGGGCCGGATCTCGATCCGCGCGCACGGAACCGCGCGCACCACAGCGGCCCCACGGAGATGACGAACCCCTTGGACACCCTCCCCGCGCCGCCGGAAGACCGGCGGGAGCAGGAGGACCGCTTTGCCCACGAGCTGCGGGTGCAGCGCTTCGTGCAGCCCGACGACGTGACCTGCGGGCCCACCTGCCTGCGCAAGGTCTACGACTTCTACGGCCTGCGGGTGGGAGACGAGGAGGTGCTGGGCGAGATCGACCGCAACGACGACGGGGGCACCCTGGCCGTCTTCCTGGGCATCGCCGGGCTGCGGCGCGGCTTTGGCGCGCGCATCTACTCGTACGACCTGCGCATCTTCGACCCCACCTGGCACGGGCTGCCCCGCGAGGTCCTGGCGGAGAAGATCCACGCCCGCTTTCCGTACCTCTCCGACTCCACGCGGCTGCGGGCCGCCCGCGCGTACCTGGACTTCCTGGAGATGGGCGGCGAGCTGGCCTTCGACGAGCTCTCGCCGGCCCTGCTCAAGGAGATCATCGACCGCGAGCACCCCGTCCTGGCCGGGCTCTCGGCCACCTACCTGTACCGCTTCGCGCGGGAGCGGCAGCTGGACGACGACACCCTCGTGGAAGACGACGTGGGGGGCGAGCCCACGGGCCACTTCGTCGTCATCTGCGGATACGAGCACTGGGGGCGGCAGTTCAGCGTGCGCGACCCGTCCCGCCACGTCCCCCTGATGCCCGACGGGCGCCAGGTGGTGGACGGGCAGCGGCTGATCAATGCCATCCTCCTGGGCGACGTGACGTACGACGCCGTGCTGCTGGAGCTGTGGCCGCGGGAGGCCGCCGCGTGAGCAACCGCACCCGTGTCATCGCCGTCGTCTCCAACCCCGACGACGCGCGCGGCCTGCCCGAGGGGATCGCCGTCGCCGCGGACCGCTACCTGGAGGGCGGCGACGCGCTCGCCGAGACGGGCGCCGTGGTGGTGAACCTGTGCCGCTCGTGGAAGTACGGCAGCAAGGGCTACTACGTTTCCCTCCTGGCCGACGCCCGGGGGCAGCACGCCATCCCTTCCGTCGACGTGAGCGAGGGGTTCGCGGACGCGTACGGCCTCTTTCGCACCCTACAGGAGGCGGGGGTCCCCACGGTAGACCCGGAGGAGATGCGCGCCCGCCGTCGCGCCGCGTCCAAGCCCGTCCCGTCCGCCAAGGACGAGGGGGAGGACGACGAGGCGCCGCGCTCCTTTCCCACGCCCTGCGTGCGGGTGCAGGAGAAGGGGTCGTCCACCGTGCGCCTGGCCACGGAGGACGAGACGGCGGAGACGCTCGTCTTCCTGGGCAGCGCGGCGGATGCGCGCTTTCGCAACACGGCCCTGGCCGTGTACCGCGAGTGGCCCGCGCCCGTCCTCCGTCTCCAGCTGGTCCGCGAGGAGGGCGAGTGGAAGGTGACGGCCCTGGCCCCCGTGCCGCCCCACCGCCTCTCGTCAGAGGATCGGCAGCAGCTCTGTGAATCTTTAGCGGACCATAAGCGCATCGTGCGCCGGGGGACGGAGCCGCCGCGCGAGGAGCGGCGCGCCTCCCTCGCCGTCCTGCACGACCCGGACGACGCGTTCAGCCCCTCCAGCCCGGAAACGCTGGACCGGCTGGAGCGGGTGGCCGCGCGGCGCAACGTGCACGTCCGCCGCATTGGCCTGGACGAGCTGCACAAGCTGCCGGAATACGACGCCCTGTGGATCCGCGCCCTCACGGGCGTGAGCGAGCCGGCGTTCCAGTTCGCCCTGCGGGCCGAGGCGCTGGGGATGCCCGTGGTGGACGACTCGCAGTCCATCATCCGCTGCGGCAACAAGGTGTTCCTGGAGGAGCTGCTGCGCCGCGAGGGGATTCCCACGCCACGGACGCGCATCCTTACCCGCCACACGCCCTGGGAGCAGGTGGCGGAGCTGGGCTCACCCCTCGTCATCAAGCTGCCGGACGGGTCGTTCAGCGCGGCCGTGCACAAGGTGAGCACCCGCGACGAGTTCCGCCGCCGCGCGGACGACATGTTCCGCCGCTCGCCGCTCATCATCGCCCAGGAGTTCCTGCCCACGGACTACGACTGGCGCATCACGGTGCTGGACGGGCGGCTGCTCTTTGCCTGCAAGTACCACATGGCGCGAGGGCACTGGCAGATCCGCACGGAGACGCCGGGCGGCAAGGAGCGATACGGCCGGGTGGAGGCCGTGGCCCGGGCGGACGCGCCGCGGGAGGTGGTGGACGCGGCGCTCCGGGCCGCGGGGCTCATCGGCGGCGGACTGTACGGGGTGGACCTGAAGGAGACGCCCGACGGGCCCGTCGTCATCGAGATCAACGACAACCCCAACCTGGACGTGGGCTACGACGACGCCGCGGACGGGGCGGCCATCTACGAGGACCTGGTGGATTTCTTCGTGCGGCGCATCGAGCAGGGCCCGGAAGGGACGGACGCGGCCACGCCGGCGGTGGAGGACGAGGCGGAGCTGCTGGAGCGGGTGCGCAAGCCCATCCGGGCGGGGCGCGGCGGGGGCGGCGACCGGCACTACAAGCCGTTCGAGGTGGCGGGGATGGAGCTGGAGTACCCCACGGTGGACCGCGACCTGAACGTGGTGTCGCTCGTGGAGCCTGCCTTCCGGGTGCTGGCCGGCCGGGGGACGTCGGACGTGGACCTGGGGGCCGTGGGCTTCAGCAACGAGATCGCGGACCACGTCTTCGAGATCAAGACGCAGGAGCCCCTGCGCTCCCTGGCCGACGCGGAGACGGCGCTGGCGGAGGGCATCCAGCGGTTCAGCGCCGTGCTGCACGCGGAGTTCGGCGCGCGGCTGCTGCCCACGGGGATGCACCCGTGGTTCGACCCGCGCAAGGGCAAGCTGTGGACGCGCTCGGGGCTGCGCATCTACACGACGTACGCGCGTCTGTTCGACGTGCGCACGCACGGGTGGATGAACGTCCACGCGGCGCACCTGAACCTGCCCCTGGGCCGCGAGGTGGACGCCATCGCCATGCACACGGCGGCGGCGCTGCTCATCCCCTACCTCCCGGCCCTCGCCGCCAGCTCGCCGATGTACGACGGCGAGCTGCAGCCGGCCGTGGACGGGCGCCTGGCGTGGATCCTGGAGCACCAGGCGCGCATCCCGGAGAGCTGCGGCGAACTCGTGCCGGAGTACGTGGAGAGCTTTGGCGACTACCGCAAGCGCATCCTGGCGCCCATGTACCGCGCGCTGGACCGGCTGCCGGACACGGGCCCCATCCGCCACGAGTTCTTCAACACGCGGGGCGCCATCCTGCGCTTTGCCCGGCGGGCCATGGAGGTGCGGGTGCTGGACACGCAGGAGTGCGTAAGGATGGACGTGGCCGTGGCCGCGTTCGTCCGCTCGGCGCTCAAGCACCTCACGCAGCGCGTGGCGGGGGGGCGGGTGGAGCTGCCGGACCACGCCGTGCTCGTGGAGGACTTTCGCGCCTGCATCCGGGACGGAAGCGCGGCGCGGGTGCGGGCGCCGCACCTGGACGTGGAGCGGGACGGCGACGGGCTGGCGGACGCGCGCGAAGTGTTGCGGCACCTTCTGGGCGGTGCGCGCCGGGCCGTGCGCAAGGACGAGGCGCCGTACCTGGACCTGGCCGGGCGGATGATCGAGACGGGCACGCTGTCGGAGCGCATCCGCGCGGAGCTGGCGCCCGTGGCCGACGCGGACGACGAGACGTTCACGGAGGCCGCGCGCCGCATCTACATCGAGCTCATCGACTGCCTGGAGGCCAACGAGCCCTGGGCGCGGCGTGGGCTTTGACGGAATTCCGCCCTCCAACCCGTTGTCACAGCTCGGCTTCCGCGGACCGTGACTGGCACGGACCGTGCGTGGTGCGGCCGGCCCGGAGGAGAAACACACGAGGGCGGCACCATGGCGCTACGCAACTTCACGGATTCGCAGGGGCAGGGCTGGCGGGTGTGGAACGTGGTTCCGCAGTACGACACCGCCCGTGACGAGGACACGCTCACGCCGGGCCTGCAGGGCGGGTGGCTGTGCTTTGAGCGCGAGGGGCACAAGCGCCGCCTGTCGCCCATCCCCGAGGGATGGGAAGCGGCGGAGCCGGAGGAGCTGGAGCGGCTGTGCCGCGATGCCGCCCCGGTAACGCGGCGGCAAACGGAAGGCGTGGGGACGCCGGCCGGGCAGGCGGGATGAGGGGTGGAGGGGATACGGGCAGTACGGGGTGGGGATGGGTGGAGGCGTGAAGGACGGGGTGCGGGCTTCGGTCCGCACCCCGTCGTTTTAGTGCGAAAGTGCGAAAGTGCGAAAGTGCGAAAGTGCGAAAGTGTGAAAGTGCGAAAGGCGACCGCCAATGCGGTCGCCTTTCGTACCTTCGTACCTTCGTACCTTCGTACCTTCGTACCTTCGTACCTTCGTACCTTCGTACCTTCGTACCTTCGTACCTTCGTACCTTCGTACCCTCAGTAGTACGGGTTCGCGCCGGCTTCGTGATCCGTGAGGTCCACGATGTCGCGCACCTCGGGGATCTCCTCGCGCACCATCCGCTCGATGCCCTGCCGCAGCGTGAGCGCCGACGCCGCGCAGCCCTGGCAGCCACCCGTCATCCGCACGTAGATCACGTCCTCGGCCACGTCCACCAGCTCCACCGCGCCGCCGTGCGCCGCGATGCGCGGGTTCACCAGCGTGTCGAACACGGTCTGCACCTTCTCCGCCAGCGGGCCCCACGCGCCGCCGCCCCCCACCGCGACGGGCGCGGGACGGGCCGCCGGACGGGGGACCTCCACCCGGAACCCGCCGTCGGCGTCGGACCACTCGATGCGCGCGCCGCTCAGCAGGTTGCTGGTGTCCAGGTTCAGCAGCACGCGGATGCCGTCCAGGTTGATGGCGATCTCCGTCTTCTGCTTGTCCTCGCGCTCCACGAGCGTGATCTCGTACTCGCGGTCCAGCGGGCTGCGCTCGCCCTCCACCCCGGCGGCCAGGGCAATGCGGAGCGCGGGATCGCGGACGGCGCCGGCATCCACCAACGCGTCGATCCGGGCGCGCGCCTGATCGGTAAGCTGAATCATGCTCGTTCTCTGCGGCTTGCGAAGGGTCCAATGCTGTCCCGCATACACTCGCCGGACGATCCGGTTCACGCAACGGCGACGGTGACGTGGATCGGCCTGATCCGCATCCACCGAAAAACGAAGAGGGACGGCGCGGCGCCGTCCCTCTCGTCGTTCATCGATCCGTCCGCCGTCAGGGCTTGTTGCCCTTGCCGGGGTTGTTCTCACGGCCGCGGCCGGGGCGCTCCGTGGGGCCCGGAACGGAAGCGGGCGGGCCGCCCTGTCCGCGGCCTCGCCCATTGGCGCCGTTGTTTCCCCGGTTGGTCTGGCCGGGCGGGCCGGCCCCGTCGGGCCCGCGGCCCTGCGCCTGGCCGGCGGCGGATTCGCCCGGCAGGCGGCGCAGGGCCTCGGGGCCGCGCGCCAGGGCCGCCGTCACCCGGGCCAGCGCCCGGTCGGACCGTTCGCCGCCGCTCACCAGCTCCGTCAGCACGGCGATGGCCACGGCGCGCTGGGCGGCCGGCGCCGACACCGTGAGCCGGCCCAGCACCGACGGGTCCACGCCGGCCTCGATGGCGTCGGCGCCCACGGACAGGTCCGCGGCCGTCACGGGCGCCGTGCGCGGCGCGCCGGCCATGGCGTCGCGCGCCCGGGTAAGCGACACCAGGCGCCGCTCCACCGCGGCGGCGATGCGGTCCGCCGGCACGCCCTTGGCGCGCCCCTCGGCCACCTTGCCGTTCAGCAGCGACACGGGAATGCCCGCCGCTTCGGCGCGGCGCAGCGCCGTGTCGATCCGCTGCTGCGGGTCCTGCGCGCGCGCCGTGGCGGGAACCCCCGCCAGGACGGCCAGCAGCACCAGCATGAATCGTAGCGTCCTCATCACTCCCGATCGGTTTCTCGACGGCGGTTCGTTCGATCCTCTGACGAACCGTGGCCGCTCCGCGTCACGCATCATCGTCTTCATGGCACCACCAGCACCGCGGAGCGCCCGCCGAAGCCGTCGTCCACCGTGGGAACGCCCTCGGGCACCATCACCTGCCCGTCCGCCGTGCGGTACGCGTAGTGGTAGGCGCCGGGCGCCACCCGCACCCGCGCCACCCACGCGCCGTCCTCCTCCGTCATGGCAATGGGCTGCCACTCGCTGAAGTCGCCCAGCACCAGGGGGGCCTGCGCGTGGTCCGCGCGCGGCAGGCGAAAGACGGCCCACCCCGCGTCTACCCGCGGCATGCGCAGGGCGGGCGCCGCGCGCCGCT
>NZ_DASURI010000791.1:0-12593 GCF_036280135.1 Longimicrobium sp. | reverse complement strand
GGGACTCCTGCCGAGGAGCAGTTTCAAACCACGCGTATCGAGACGCGCTCCGCATTCAGGCCCTCGCCCGCTCGCCGGGCCCGCACCCTCTCCGCGCATCCGTCGGGGAGGGTGTCTGCTTTCCCGGAACGGCCGTAGCGGGATGGGGCGCAACAGACCGGTGAATGGCGAATTGTTGTGCAAACAGGGAAATCCGGTATCGGCGGAAGTCACTGAGAATACGGTATATCCACCCGGACCGGCCACGCCGGACAGGTCCTGGTCTCCCGCGGAATGTATTTGCAGCTGAGGGGGATTCCCGATTCCCTGCTCTCGATTCCCTCCGTTCCAAAAAATCAGATGTGACCCCCGTCCGGGGTCGCTCGTCAGCCTTGCACCATTTTGGGGAAAACCCCGGAAAATGCGCCCGCATCCGCCGAGCAAGCCCCCAGCTGAACCGTGCCCGTGCCGCATCCGTCGTTGCTGGTCGTCGATCCCGCGCCCGAGACGCTCATCGCCGCCCGCGAGGCGTCCGGCGGGCGCGTGGAGGTGCGCCACGCCGCCTCCCTGGGCGAGGGGCTGGAGCTGCTGCGGCAGCGCAGCTGGGAGGCCGTCCTCCTCTCGCTGGACATCCCCGCCGTGGACATGAACCTGGTGTCGCGCGTGGTGGAGTCCGGCGTGCCGGCGCAGTCGCTGGTGCTGTCGGCGTCGCGGCCCACCATGCAGTCCATGGTGGAGTCGTCGCGCCTGGGGGTGCTGGGGCTCATTGCCGCGCCCGTGGACGCGCGCGAGCTGGCGGGGCTGTTGCGCGAGGTGTCGGCCAGCGACGAGGTGGTGCCGCTGCCCCCGCCCGGCGGCGAGGACGAGGGCAGCGACGACGACGCGGCCGTGGGCGCCAGCCCGGCCATGCTGGAAGTCTTTCGGATGGTGGGTCGTGTGGCCGGCAGCCCGGCCACGGTGCTCATCCTGGGGCAGAGCGGCACGGGCAAGGAGCTCGTCGCCAAGGCCATCCACCGCAACAGCCCGCGGGCGCCGGGGCCGTTCGTGGCCATCAACTGCGCCGCCATCCCCGAGAACCTGCTGGAGAGCGAGCTCTTTGGGCACGAGAAGGGCGCGTTCACGGGGGCCATCACCCGCAAGATCGGCCGCTTTGAGCGGGCGCACGGGGGCACGCTGTTCCTGGACGAGATCGGCGACATGTCGCTCTCGCTGCAGAGCAAGATCCTCCGTGCCCTGCAGGAGCGCGAGATCGAGCGGGTGGGCGGCGAAGGGCGCATTCCCGTGGACGTGCGCGTGGTGGCCGCCACCAACCGCGACCTGCGCGCGGCCATCGCCGAGGGCACGTTTCGCGAGGACCTGTACTTTCGCTTGGCCGTCGTGACGCTGGACCTGCCGCGGCTGGCGGACCGCGGCGGCGACCTGGACCTGCTCATCCGCCACTTCGTCACGCGGTACGCGGCGCGGTACGGGCGGCAGGTGCGCGGCATTGCCCGGCCCGTGTTCGACCTGCTGCACCGGCACGCGTGGCCGGGCAACGTGCGCGAGCTCAAGAACGTGCTGGAGCGGGCCGTCCTGCTGGCGCACGGTCCCGTCCTGCTGCCGGACCACCTGCCGCTGGACCAGCTGCGCGCCCCCTCCACGGAGGCCGCGGGGGACGACGCCTCGCCCCTTCCCGGCTACGCGCCGGAGATGAGCCTGGCCGACGTGGAGCGGCTGCACATCCGCGAGGTGCTCAAGCTGGTGAAGGGGCATCTGGGCCGCGCGTCGGAGGTGCTGGGCGTGCACCGCAACACGCTGACGCGGAAGATCCGGGAGTACGGGCTGGAGGGGGCCGTTCGGGGGTGAGGGGGCGTTTGTGCGGGGGCGGGTGGGGCGCGTGAGGACGGGGTTCGTGGTTCGGCGGGGGTTCGTAACGGCGGGGGACAGGGGACAGGTTACAGGGGACAGCCGGCAACGGCGGCCCTCACCCGCTCGCTGTCGCTCGCACCCTCTCCCGCAAACTGCGCGGGAGAGGGTGTAGACTTCGACCCGGCTCAATGCAGCGGGGCAGCCACTGCGCGTCAGAGCAGTTCTCCCCCTCCCCCGCGAAGCGGGGGCAGGGGGCCGGGGGGAGGGGGCCCTCGGCGGGCCGGCAGACACTCCGCCACGGTGCACGAGCCCGTCCATCCGTTGCGCGGAGATCCGCCTCGCATCTACCGCCACCTTCGTTTCCTCGTTTTCCGCAATCCTTCACAATTTTGGTGCAAGACGAACTGTCTTCCCGGAGTCGGAAGAGGAGAGAGTCCAGCAAATCCGCCGAATTCCGTCTCGCGCTGCCGGGCACGGGGCCTGCCACACGGACGGGCGAGGATTGATTCGGCGCCCGCGGGACGCCGCTGTCGGCCATTGATTTACCAGGAGTCCCCCCGTGAACGCTCGTCGCCCCATCGCCCTGGCCGCCGCGCTGCTGCTGGCGCTGGCCGGGTGCTCGGACCGGTCGCAGCCGCTGATGTCGTCCGCCCCCGTGCAGGCCGGCGCCGTGCTGGGCGGCACCCTCAGCCTGACGGGCGTGCTGCAGTTCGTGGGCATGCCCGACCTGACCGGCACCCGCAGCACCTCCAAGCGCATCGTCGCCGCGGAGGGCGGGTTCGTGGAGCTGAACGGGTTCCGGGTCGACATCCCCGCCGGCGCGCTGCCGGCCGACACCACCGTCACCATCACCCTGCCCGGCGACAACGTGCTCGCCAAGCGGCTGGTGGCGGAGTTCGAACCCCACGGCGTGCAGTTCAACACGCCCGTCACGCTCACCTTTCCCCTCACGGGCGTGCTGTGGAGCGGCGCGGGGATCGAGGTGGCGCGCTGGGAGAACGGCGCCTGGACGTCGCTGGGCGGCAGCGTGAACCTGCTGGGAACGAAGCTGACGGGGCAGACGCCGCACTTCAGCACGTACGGCGGCAAGTACATCCTGGCCGGCGGATGAGGCGCGCACCCCGGTCCCCCGCGCCATGAGCAAGACGCTCCCGCCGCACCTGCTGGTGGAGCGCGCCCTGGCGCTCGTGCCCGACTACGAGGACTTCCTGCCCCTGAGCGACGCCGTCATCGGCGCGTCGCGGGTGGACCTCGAAAAGGTGTGGGCCCGGAGCGGCGCGTACACCACGCTGGGCAAGCGGGTGGTGGACCCGGAGCGCGTCGACGACCTGGTGCGCCAGCTGCTGGACCGCAGCCACCAGCGCCTGCGGGAGATGTTCGAGCTGGTGCTGGGCGCCATCCGCGAGCAGCAGGCCGGCAACGCGGCCGTGGCGGCGGAGATGCTCGTCCGCGCGGGCGAGATGGAGGAGGCCGAGGGGCGGCTGGACAAGGCGGAGCGCATCTACCACATGGCCCTGCGCATCTGCCAGGACCTGCGGGAGAAGGAGCCGCACGTGCTGGCCCTGCGCCGCCTGGGCCGCACGGCGCGCACGGCCGGCCGCCTGGACCAGGCGTGGAGCTGGTACGACCAGAGCTGGCAGCTGGCCGTGGACGCCATGGACCTGGAGGGGCAGGTGATCGCCTGCCAGGGCCTGGGCAACGTCTGCGACGACCGGGGCGAGCGCGACCGGGCGCGGACGTGGTGGGAGCGGGGGCTGGAGCTGGCCGCCGGGCTGGACGCGCCCACGCTGGAGTGGCCGCTGTACGTGAACCTCTCCGTGCTCACCATGCTGGAGGGCGACCTGGGCGAGGCGGAGCGGCTGCTGGGCCGGGGCCGGGAGCGGATGGAGCGCACGGGCGCCCCCGAGGCGCGGCTGTACTGGCTCAACAACCGCGGCCTGCTGCAGCTGGAGCACGGCGACCCCGCGGCGGCCGAGGCGGTGTTCCGCGAGGCCCTGCCCGAGGCGGAGGGCCGCTGGGAGCTCACCCTTCGCGTGAACCTGGGCGAGGCGTTGCTGCGGCAGGGCCGCCTTCTGGAGGCCGCGGACGAGGCGCGGCGGGCGGAGGAGGTGGCCATCGTCCACCGCCTGGTGCCGGACCTGGTGGACGTCTACACGCTGCTGGGCGCCATCGCCCGCGAGCGCTGCGACGAGGAGGGCTTCGTCTTCTACGAGCAGGCCCTGCGCGTGAGCCACGAGCGCGGCCTGCCCCGCAAGACGGAGGCGGCCATCCTGCACGGCTACGGGCAGCTGCACGCCGCCTGCGGCCGGCCCGAGGAAGGCCGCGGATACCTGGAGGCCGCCCGCGACGTGTACCGCGCCCTGGGGCTGGGGCCCGAGCTGGCGCGGGTGGACGAAGACGTTGCCAGGCTGGAGCCGGAACCTGTCTGACGTTGAGGATCATGCGCCCGGATTGATGCGGATGGCATAATGGAGTGGGAAACGGGGTCTGGGGGGACCTCGCGCGGGGGGGCCGGATGTCTCGGTCCCCCCGCCCCGTTTTTGCCGAAACAGGTTGTGATCCTGTGCGCCGCACTGCTACACGGGGTCGAAGGAGCCAGCGCCGGATGGGCCTGCGGCACCTTCGACCCCATTTTCGCGTGCTCTCCATCCGTTGATCGTCCCCGGGAGAGGACGCGCGTTGACCCTGTTTGGAAACAGGTGTATATTCGCTATCTCCTTGTGTGACTTGTAAATACGGTGGGCGGTCTGGTTCCGGTTCTGGACCCGGGTCGCCCCTCTTTGTGCATATCCGAGGTGCCACAATGATGGTGCGGCGAGCGGACGACCGGCGGCTGCGGCTGGTGCTGGCGCGGCCCACGGGATGGATATCGGGAGCGGAGATCCCTTCGCGCCGCCAGCCGGCGCGGCGGCGCGACGTGCTCCCGGAGATGATCGAGATGCAGGACGGTCTTCTCGAGCGCTGCGAGCGGGGGGAGAGCCTGGTGCTGCTGCTGGACGGCGCGGACGGCGAGGGCGTGCTGGTGACGGGCGCGGTGGCGGGGCGGGTGCCCAACGGCAGCGAGACGCCGGACCTGCTGGACCGCGCGGCTCTTGGCGCGTCGGTGTTCCTGCGGGAGCGCATGCGCACGGAAAAGCGCCAGCAGCTGCCCGACCAGCTCATCGGCTACTTCGAAGCGCTCAACGCGGCCGAGACGGAGGACGACGTGTGGCGCGCCCTGGCCAACCACGCCCTGCGCATT
The DNA here is from genome assembly GCF_036280135.1 of Longimicrobium sp. Taxonomy (GTDB): domain Bacteria; phylum Gemmatimonadota; class Gemmatimonadetes; order Longimicrobiales; family Longimicrobiaceae; genus Longimicrobium. Next base: position 7,525 of record NZ_DASURI010000791.1, on the reverse strand, counting down.
GTCGTGGCGCACACGGCCGTGGCGCTGGTGCGGGACGACCGCGGCGTGCTGCGCGCCCCCGCCGCCGCGGACGCGCGCCCCGGCGAGCACCGCCCGTGCATCCTGTGGGACGATCGCTTGGCCGCCCCCGGCCTCGTCCTGTCGGAGGATGCCCGCGCGTCTGGGGCCGCGCCGTTCATGGTGCCGCTCTTTGGCGACCCGGCCACGGCGCTGCTGGCGCACGTGCCCGTGGGGACGGAGGGCGTGCTGGTGCTCACCGAGCGCCGCGAGGAGCGCATCTTCGAGCCGGAGGACTGGGACGTGCTGCGCGCCCTGGCCCTGCAGGCGGAGATGGCCCTGCGCCGCGTGCGGCTCATCGAGAGCGTGCGCTCGCTCTCCCTCACGGACCCGCTGACGGCCCTGGGCAACCGCCGCCACATGGAGGTGGTGATGGCGCACGCCTGGGCGGCCGCCCGGCGCGGGGAACCGTTGGTGGTGATGGCGCTGGACCTGGACGGGTTCAAGGAGGTGAACGACGCGCTGGGCCACGAGGCGGGTGACGACATGCTGCGCGCCGTGGCGCACGCGCTGCGGGCAGAGGCGCGCGGCTCGGACGTGGTGGTGCGCTACGGCGGCGACGAGTTCCTGGTGATCCTGCCGGGCGGCAGCGTGGAGGGCGCGCTGGCCCTGGCGGAGCGCGTGCGCCGGCGGGTGGACGGGCAGATCGGGATCAGCGCGGGGGTGGCGGCGTACGCGCCGGAGATGTCCGCGCCCGACCACCTGGTGCGCGAGGCGGACCGCCGCCTGTACGAGGCCAAGGCCCGCCGCCGCGCCCCCGTCGGCTGAGGGCTGGGTTCGGCGGATGGATGACGACGCGCCGCGCGGGATGCTCCCCGCGCGGCGCGTCTGTTTTCATGGCGCGTCCCGGACGGCCCGCGCGACGCGTCTGTTCACCCCGGCGCGAAGAGGGTGGGGGTGGCGGTGGTCAGGGACAGGAAGTCCGGCAGCAGGCCGCACTCGGCATCGTAGTCGTCGTCGGCGTCCTGGCCGGCCGGGTCGTCCAGGACGGCGAGCAGCGCCTCCACCACGGCGGGATCGAACTGCGTGCCGGCGCCCAGCATGAGCTCCTGCCGCGCGCGCTCCTCCGTGTACGCCTCCTTGTAGCTGCGCCGGGTGATCATGGCGCAGTACGCATCCACCGCGGCCACGATGCGCGCCGGCAGGGGGATCTTCTCTCCCGCGAGGCCGTCGGGGTATCCGCCGCCGTCGTACCACTCGTGGTGATGAAGGACGACCTGCGCCACGGGGCCCAGCGCCGGCACGGAGGAAAGCAGGTCGTGCCCCACGCGCACGTGCGCCCGCATGAGGTCGCGCTCCTCGGGCAGCAGGGGGCCGGGCTTGTGCAGCACGCCGTCGCTCACGCCGATCTTGCCCACGTCGTGCAGGAGCGCGCTGTAGCACACGACGGCCTGGTCGTACGCCGGCAACCCCATCCGCTCGCCCACGAGCCGCGCGTAGCGGGACGCCATCTCGCAGTGTCCGTGCGTGTACGGGTCCTTGGCCTCCACGGCGTCCGCCAGCATGCTGACGGTGGCGAGGTACGCGTGCTGAAGCTCGCGCTCCAGGCGCCGGTTGCGCACGGCCACGGCCGCCTGCCCGCCCACGCTGAGCAGCGAGTCCACGTCGTGCCGGTCGAATGCGCCGTCGCGCCGGTCCGCGGCGATGATCACGCCGTCCAGGTCCGCCATCAGCACCACGGGCGCCGCGACGAAGTTGCGGAACCGCTCGCCGTCGCCCGGCGCGGGCAGCTCCGGCTGGGGATCGGGCGGATTGCAGACGAGCGTCTCGCCCCCGTCCAGCACGCGGCGGGCGATGGCGGTGATGAACGGCGAGGGCTCGCGCGCGGCCGCGCCGTCCAGGCCGATGGCCGCGCGCACGCGAAGCCGGTCGCCGGGGCGCTGGGCCGTGACGTACACGCCGCGCGACGCCTCGGTGATGGTCAGGCAGGCCTGCAGGATGAGCTGGTAGACGTCGCCGCCAAAGAGGGCGCCGTGGATCTCGCGGAGGGCGCGGTCCAGGCACTCGGCGCGGCGATGCTGGCGCTCGGCGACGGCGCGCTCGGTGGCGAGCTGCTCGGCCATCTGCGCCTGGCGCTGGTGCCACGCCGCGTCCTGCTCGCGGTATGCCTCCTCGACGCTCTGGAGGGCCTGAAGCACGGGATCGTGCATCCCCGCCTCGCCCGCTGCGCCGCCCGTCCCCGCGTGCTCCGTCATGGTCCCGCTCCCGCGTCTGTCCCGTTCCGGTGCGCCGATCTGTAACGGATTGGCGGATCAGGAATCGTACCGCGGCCCGCGCACCTGCCCACACGTGGCGGAATGTACGCGGCACTGGGGAGTATCCGGCAGCAAAACGGCGGATGGAGAGTGGCTGGAGCGCCGGAAGACAGTCGAGGATCTGATCCGGTGAGGCCGCCCCCTCGCCGGAGCGAATGAATTCGCCGCTGGAACGTCGCGAAGTCCGCCTGCGCGGACTGCCCCAGCGGAGGTCGGGCGGAGTGCACCGGGGCGGCGCTCACGTAGTTGAAGCCTCACGCAGTTTGTGAGGCTTTCCGCAGTCGTTGCGGCGGCATCAGCCGCTCCGGCTGGGGATGGGCCTTACCTCGCGCCGGGAGCGGCCGGCGTGCGGCGGTGCAGGGAAATCGAACGGGGGACGCGGTTGCAGGCTGTCCCCTGTCCCCCGTCCCCCGCGGTTCCGCCGTTGCCGGCTATTCCCTATTCCCTATTCCCTATTCCCTATTCCCTATTCCCTATTCCCTATTCCCTATTCCCTATTCCCTATTCCCTATTCCCTATTCCCTGTTCCCTGTTCCCTATTCCCTGCGGTTCCCTACCGCTTCAATCGCGACAGGTACTGCTTTCGGAACTTGCTCACCTTGGGCGCGATCACCACCTGGCAGTAGCCCGCCCGCGGATTGCGGGCGAAGTACTCCTGGTGATACGTCTCGGCCGGGTAGAACTCCGGCGCGGGCACCACCTGCGTGACGACGGGGTTGTCCCACACGGCCTGCGCCTCCAGGTCGCGGATGGCCTCCTCGGCCACGCGCTTTTGCTCGTCATCGTGGTAGAAGACGACGGAGCGGTACTGCGTGCCCACGTCCGCGCCCTGCCGGTTGAGCGTCGTGGGATCGTGGATGGTAAAGAACACGTCCAGCAGCTCGCGGAACGACACCTCCGACGGATCGAAGGTGATCTGCACCACCTCGGCATGGCCCGTGGTGCCGTTGCACACGTCCTCGTAGCTCGGATGGGCCACCTGGCCGCCCATGTATCCCGAAACGACGTCCGTTACGCCGCGCAGGTCGTCGTACACCGCCTCCAGGCACCAGAAGCAGCCGCCGCCCAGCGTGGCGACTTCGCGATTCTCACTCATCCCCACAGCCTCCGCAAAAGTTGGATTCCGCATTCTGCGCCGCCGCCCCACGCGCCGCAACCATCGGCTGAAACCTCGTCCGGTGGGCGACGTACGGCGCCGCGTCCGCGCTCCGTCATACCCCAATCGCACATCATCGGCCCACCATGCTGATCGCCCTCGCCCTGGTCCACGCGCTTTCCGCCGTTCCCGCCGACACGCCGGACGTGACCGTGCGCGCGGCGCCGGAGCGCGTGCGGGTGGAGCGGGGCGCATCGCAATACCTCAATTTCGACTTTCTGATCCACAACGGGGGCGCCGACACGCTGGAGATCACCCGCGTGGAAGTATCCGTGTACGACGGCGCGGGCGGATTGCAGCTGCGCAAGCTGGTGAACGAGAACGGCCCCAGCCCCAGCGCCCTGCTCCTGTCGCCGGACCGCGTGCTGCCGCCCGGGGCGGACGGGATGATCTTCAACCCGTTCGCCGAGTTCCCGCGCGAGGTGGAGCTGGCGCGCCTGCGCTACGACGTGGAGCTGCGCCCCCGCCGGGCGGACGGCGAGCGCGGCGAGCCCATCGCGCGGACGGTGGACGTGATGCCGGAAGCGTTCGCGCCCCGCACCCGGCTGCGGATGCCGCTGCAAGGACGCGTGCTGGTGTGGGACGGGCACGACTTCCTGTCGCACCACCGTCGGTGGAACTGGACGCACCCGGTGCTGGCCGCGCACTGCATCACCAGCAACCCCGGGCGGTACGCGTACGACTTCGTGCTGCTGGGCGCGGACGACAGCCTGCACGCCGGCGACGGCAAGGCGCACACGCAGTGGTACGGATTCGGTGCGGAGGTGCGGGCGCCGGCGGCCGGGCGCGTCGTGGCCGCCACGGGCGACAGACCGGACGACGGCAACTTCGACCTGGACGCCCTGTGCGCGGACGAGCTGGCGATGTACGGCAACTTCGTGGTGATCGACCACGGGAACGGCGAGATGAGCGTGCTGGCGCACCTGCAGCAGGGCTCCGTAGCGGTGCGCGTGGGCGACGAGGTGGGGGAGGGGGACGTGGTGGCGCGCGTGGGATCGTCCGGCAGCTCGCTCTTTCCGCACCTCCACTACCAGCTGGTGACGGGCACGCAGCACGGCGCGGAGGGCCTGCCGTCGTACTTTCCCGGGCTTCGCGTCCGCCGCGGCGCGGGCTGGGTGGATGCCCCGGATGGCCAGGTGGACACGGGCGACATCATCGACGCGCGGTGAGCCGCGTCGGAAACGAGAGGCTGGAGGTCACCACCCGAGCCGGAGCGGCTGAAGCCGCCGCAACGACAGCGGAAAGCCTCGCAAACTGCGCGAGGCTTCAACTGCGCGAACTCGGCCCCGGTGCACTCCCCGCAGACTTCCGCTGGGGCAGTCCGCGAAGGCGGACTTCGTGCCTTTCCAGCGGCGAATTCATTCGCTCCGGCTGGGGGACGGCCGCTACCGGATCAGATCCGCAACGAGCATCATTCGCTCTGGACCGCCGCGGGGCTCCTGGCTGCGCGGATTCACCCCGACCGAGATCCTCCGGGCACGGAGCGCATCCGCCGTATCCTCCGGACGTTGCTTCGCTTTTCCTACGGGCTGGGCGGGCAGTTGCCGGCGCCGGGCGGATCCGCGGCGCCGTAGGTGCGCTCTTCCAGGCGCGGGGCGGCGCCGTCCTTGAGCACCATCACGTACAGGTGCGAGAACTCGGGCTCGCACAGGTCGCGCATCTGCGGTCCGCCCAGCGCGTGCACGATGCGCGGGACCGTGTTGCTGTGCCCCACCACCAGCACCGTATGCCCGGCATGGCGCCGAACGGCCGCCGCCACGCTGTCCACGTGCGCCGATCCCAGTCCCACGATCTCCGGCGTGAGCCCGTCTCGCTGCGCCAGCGGGCGCGCCGTGAGCTGCGTGCGCTGCCGCTCCGTGGCGATCACCGCGTCGAAGTGCATGCCGTTCAGCGCCTGCGCCAGCGCCGTCGCGCGGGCCTCGCCGGCTTCGCTCAGGGGCGGATCGTTGCCCTCCACGGGGGCCTTTTCCGCATGCCGCACGAGGACGACCACGGTGGAGTCCTGCGCGGCGGCCGGCGCGGCGACCAGCGTGGCCAGAAAGGCGTATCGAAGCAGTCTGCGCATGAGGAACGGCAGGGAACAGGGAACAGGGAATCGCCTGCAACGGATTGGCGTTCAGAAAGATAGCTGTTAAGCCGCTTAACACCTAGTCTGCCATCAGCCGGTGACGTTGTCGCGGCCGGTGACCGTCATCATGGTGGCGGTCATCGTGGTCACGTGCCGCTCCTGCCCGTCGCGCGCGGCGAACGCGTCGGCGGTGCACACGCTGATGGTGCGCCCGGCGCGCACCACCCGGCTGCGGACGCGGATGACGTCGCCGTGCGCGGGTGCCAGCAGGTTGACCTTGAACTCGATGCTCAGCACGCCCGCGTCCGCCGGCATGAGCGTGAACGCGGCGTATCCGCAGGCGCTGTCCAGCACGGTCGCCAGGATGCCGGCGTGGATGAAGCCGTGCTGCTGCGTTAGGTCCTCGCGGAACGGCAGGTCGATGTGCACCTCGCCCGGCGCCACGCGCGCGAGCCGCGCGCCGATGGTCGCCATGGCGGCCTGCTTGGCGAAGCTCGCGCGGGTGCGGGACTCGAAGTCGGGATCGGGCGGGGTGAGCGGCATCCGACAGCCAGGGAATAGGGAACAGGGAATAGGGAATAGCGGGACAACTGCTCTCATGCAGTTTCCTCCGGACCATCGCACGAGCGTCATCCTGAGTCATTCGGCGCTACGCGCACCCTGCGGGATGAAAGTCGCCGCCGTCCAACCTCCCCCAGGGGTTTTTGGGGGAGGTGGGCGAGCTCCGCGAGTCCGGAGGGGGCGTTCGCGCAGGGCACGCCTCCACGCACGAGCCTGGCCCTGACTTCTATTCAGGGAGCGCCGCACGTAACGTGAACGCGCGCAGGATTTTGGCGCGACCGAAGGATCTTGCGTGCGAAGCGTGAGAGCCGCGTCATGTGCCATGAAGCCCGCTTGTCGCTTCGCGGGCAAGATCCTTCGTCGCCGCCGGAGATCGTGTCTGGGCAAAGGTCTGCGTGGCGGCTCCTCAGGATGACGCCACTAGGGTCTCGGTGTCGTTCAACTGGTCCAGGGGGCGCGTCATCACGAAGTCGTTCTGCAGGTCGCTGCCGAGCAGAAAGTGGTGCGACGCGACGACCCGGAAGCCGAGCTTGTTGTAGAACGCGATGCCACGCGGGTTGTGCTCCCACACGCCCAGCCAGACGGAGCGCGCGCCGAAGTCGCGGGCGGCCTGGAGCGCGGCATCCATCATCCGCTGGGCGATGCCGCGTCCGTGCCACGGCTGGTCCACGTAGAAGCGCATGATCTCCACGGCGGTCGGGTCGTCCACGCCGGGGGCCGTAGGCCCGCGATGCACCTGCGCGTACGCCGCCATCCGCCCGTCCACCTCGCCCACGAAGGTCGCGATGTCGGGATCGGCGATCTCCGCCGCCTGCTGCGCCGCGCCGTAGACGCGCGACGTGTACGCCCCGACGTCCTCCGGCCGGTTCTTCGCGGCGAACGCGTCCATGAACGAGCGCAGGGCCAGTTCGGCCACCGCTGCGGCATCCGCCTCCGTCGCGCGCCGGATCACCAGCGCCCCCGCATCCGTCATCCGCATCCGCTCCGAAGTGAATCCGCCCAGGCGGATGACGATCCCACCCGCCGCCCCGCTGCGCAAGTCCACCCGTGCGCCGTCGGTGCCGGCTGTCTCCTGTAACCTGTCCCCCGCAGTTCATCTTCCGCCCGCTATTCCCTATTCCCTATTCCCTATTCCCTATTCCCTCGATCTTCTGGCTATTCCCTACTCCCTGGCTCTTCTGGCCCATCCCTTGAATCCGCCCGGGACCACCAAAGCCAGCGCCCACGCCGAAGCCCCGCGCCCATGACCCGCTCCGACCGGCTGGACAACCTCCCGTTCTCGCCGCTGCACCGCCGCCTGCTCGTGATCGCCGGGGCGGGGTGGGCCATGGACGCCATGGACGTGGGGCTTATCTCGTTCATCATGGCCGCGCTGGCCAGGCAGTGGGCGCTGGACGGGGCCACCGTGGCGTGGATCGGCTCCGTGGG
>NZ_DASURI010000790.1:0-2407 GCF_036280135.1 Longimicrobium sp. | reverse complement strand
CAGCGGCGAATTCATTCGCTCCGGCTCGGGGACGGCCTTGCCGCACCCGGGCCGTGAGGCGAATCCCGATCCGCATCATTGCCGGTTTCGTCGCAATGTAGCACGGGACGGGGGCGACGTGACAAGTGCCCCCGCCCCGTGCGTCCGGCGGTGCTCAGCGCGGCGGGGCGGGGGGCCAGTGGGGAAAGGCGAGGGACTGGTGCGCGGAGGCGCCGGCCTGCACGCCGTCCGCGGAGGCGAACGTGGCGTTGTGGTTGGACCGCGCGGCGTCGCCGGCGGCGAACACGAACGGAACGGTGGTCTCCTTGCGCGCGTCCGTGACGATCACGGGGCCGAACGGCCCGTCCTCGAACGCGCACCCCAGCTGCTCCGCCAGCGGGCTGGCCATGTGCGTGCGGCTGCTGACGAACACGGCGTCCAGCGGCACCACGCCGCCGTCGCGCAGGCGCACGCCGGCCAGGGCGGGCGCGTCGCCCACGAGCGCCTCTACCGGGCGCGCCTCGATGCGCACGCCCCGCGACGCCAGCATGGCCGCCTGCTCGTCCGTGGGCGTCAGCACGCCGTTGGTAAAGAGGGTGACGTCCGCGCTCCAGTCGGGGATGAGCAGCGCCTTGTGGACGTCCATCTCGCCCGTGGCCAGGATGCCCAGCCGCCCGTCCGCCACCTCGTAGCCGTGGCAGTACGGGCAGTGCAGCGCCGTCCGCCCCCAGCGCTCGCGCAGCCCCGGCACGTCCGGCAGGTCGTCCACGATCCCGGTGGCCAGCACCAGGCGCCGCGCGCGCAGGGTGTCGCCGGACGCCAGCTGCAGCGTGAACGCGCCGTCCTCCTGCCGGGCCGCCACGGCCTCGTCCGTGCGAAAGGCGGCGGTGGGGTAGGCCAGCACCTGCCCGCGCGCCAGCTGCACGATCTCGGCGGGGGTGCGGCCGTCCTGGCCCAGGAACCCGTGCGCCGCGTGGGCAAACCGGTTGCGCGGCCGTCCGCCGTCCACCAGCACGATCCGCCGGCGCGCCCGCGCCAGCTGCATGGCCGCCGACAATCCCGCGAAGCTCCCCCCGACCACCACCGCATCAAGCGTCTGCATCAGCCCCTCCCGTCCTGGGTCGATCGAAATGGCGCCCGTCAATTCCAGCAGCGGCGCCCCGGCCTTCATGTAACTTATGATGTTACGAGAAAGCCGATCCGTCAACCCCAAGGCAGATTTCTCACGAAGAGCCGCGGAGGCGCAGCGTACTTCATCGCGCGATGAAACCCCCTCTGCGCCTCTGCGGCTCTGCGTGAGAGATCAGTAAGGCCGTCCCGCGGGTGATCTCAAGACATCGGAAGTGGATTATGTGGACTTTTGGGCGACCGCGTGTATTTTCCGCCGGGAAGTGAACACGTTGCACTGCGCATCCATCGCGGAACCCTGAAAGGCATGATCATGGAGGAAAGTCCCTTATCCGCCATCCCCGGTCCCGACCTCCTGGCCACGGGCATCCTGCGCGAGCTGCCCGAGGACGTGAGCCTTACCGCGTGGTCGGTGCTGCGGTGGGTGGTGCTGTGGGGCGACACCGGGTCCGGCAGCACCATCGGCGTCTTTGACCGCGCGGGCATGGAGGAGGCGTTCGTGGACGCGGCGGGCAAGCGCCTGGCCCAGGCCCCCGCGGACGACCCGCGCAACCCGCTCGTGGCCATCATCGGCGAGCTCATGCAGCCGGAGCCCAGCAACGAGATCGTGGCGCGTGCCTGCCTGGTGATGTCGGAGTGGGCCCTGCCGCGCCAGTACCTCGTCACAGGGCTGGCCTTTGCCGAGGCGGCGGCGTTCGCCATGCCCACGGCGCGCTACGCCTTTCTCGCGGCCAAGCTGCACCGCCAGTACGGCCGCCACCGCGACGCCGACCGCCTGCTCAAGATCGCCGAGGGGCTGGCGCGCAAGGCCAAGGACTGGGAGACCAACGTCCGCATCCGCCTGGCGCGGGGAAACGTGGACCTGCTGCACGGCCGCTACGAGCAGGCGCGCACCTCCATGACCGGCGCCCTGCGCACCTGCGAGCGCTATCGCCTGGAGGGCACCATCCGCGGCGAGGTGCACCACGACCTGCTCGTGGCCGAGTCCGGGCTCAAGGACTACGAGGCGGCCCAGAAGCACGCGGAAGCTGCCATCGGAGCGTACGGCGCGGACCATCCGCGGCTCGCGCACCTGGCGCACGATTTGGCGGCCCTGTGGATGGAGACGGGGGATCATGAGAACGCGCTCGCCGTGCTGCGCTCGCTGCTGGAGCGGCACTTTCAACACGACGTGGTGCTGCGGCTGATCGCGTGCGGGAGCGCCGTACGGGCGGCGGGGGGATGCGGGGATGCGGATGCCTACGCGCGGCTGGCGGAGGAGCTGGAGACGGCGCTGGGCAAGGCGGCCCAGGTGACGGTG
>NZ_DASURI010000789.1:0-3755 GCF_036280135.1 Longimicrobium sp. | reverse complement strand
CGGCGGTCCAGCTTGCCGTTGGGCGTGACGGGGAACGCGTCCATCCGCACGAACGCCGCGGGGACCATGAACTCCGGCAGCGCCTCGGCCAGGTGCCCCCGCAGCGCCTCGCTCTCCACCGCCTCGCCCGTGAAGTACCCCACCAGCCGCCTGCCCCCCGCCCCGTCCTCCAGCGCGAGCACCGCCACCTCGCGCACGCCCGGGTGCGCGGCCAGCCGCGCCTCCACCTCCCCCAGCTCCACCCGAAAGCCGCGCACCTTCACCTGGAAGTCCGTCCGCCCCAGGTACTCCACCGTCCCGTCGGACAGCCACCGGCACAGGTCCCCCGTGCGGTACAGCCGCGACCCCGCCTCCCCGAACGGGTCCGGGACGAACCGCTCCGCCGTCAGCCGCGGCCGGCCCAGGTACCCCCGCGCCACCGCCACCCCGCCGATGAACAGCTCGCCCGCCACCCCCACCGGCGCCGGCTCCCCGCCCCGGTCCAGCACGTACACGGCGGCGTTGTGGATGGCCCGCCCGATGGAGACCCGCTCCGCCCCGGCCTCGCACGCCCACTCCGTCACCTCGCCGGACTCCGTGGGCCCGTACTGGTTGTACAGCCCCACCCCCGGGAGCCGCGCGTGGAACTGCCGCACGAGCGCCGCGGACACGGCCTCCCCGCTCACCGGCACCCGCAGCAGGCTCGTGCACCGGTCCGCCTCCGGGTGCTCCAGGAACAACGGGAGCATGGAGGGGACGAAGTGCGCTACCGTGATCCCCTCCCGCCGGATCACCTCCACCAGGTACGCCGGGTCCCGGTGCCCGCCCGGCCGCGCCATCACCAGCCGCGCGCCCACCATCAGCGGCCAGAAGAACTCCCAGAACGACACGTCGAAGCTGAACGGCGTCTTTTGCAGCAGCGCCTCGTCCGCCGTCATCCCGTACCGGTCCTGCATCCACGACAGACGGTTCACCAGGCTTCCGTGCTCCAGCATCACCCCCTTGGGGCGCCCCGTGGAGCCCGAGGTGAACAGCACGTGCGCCAGGTTCCCCGGCCCCACGCCCGTCCCCGCCGGGTTCTCCGCGGACCGGTGCGCCCACGCCCCCTCCGCCGCCACGTCCAGCACGGGGAGGGCGGACCCCGCGGAGAGCGCGGCGGCCGTGGCCGCCTGGGGCGGGTGCGTCAGCAGGACGGCCGGGGCGCTGTCCTCGACCATGTGGCGCAGACGGTCCACGGGGTAGCTCGCGTCCAGCGGCACGTACGCCCCGCCGGCCTTGAGGATGCCCAGCAGCCCCACCACCATCTCCACGCTGCGCTCCACGCAGATCCCCACCCGCACGTCCGGGCCCACGCCCAGGTCTCCCAGGTGGTGCGCCAGGCGATTGGCCCGCGCGTTCAGCGCCCCGTACGTCACCCGCTCGCCCTCGAACACCACCGCCACCGCGTCCGGCGTCCGCGCCGCCCGCGCCTCGAACAGCCCGTGGACGCACGCCTGGCGCGGGTACGCCCGCCCCGTCTCGTTGAACCCCCGCACCACCTGCAGGCGCTCCGCCTCGGGGAGCACGGCGAGCCCGCCCAGCGCGGCCCCGGGCGCCGTCTCCAGCGCCTCCACCAGCGACTCCAGGGCGGCGTGCATCATCCGCAGCACCCGCAGCGGCCGCACCGAGGCCGGCGCGTGCGCCGTGAACGCCATGGCCTCGCCCAGGTCGTCCACGGACATCATGAGCGGGTAGTTGGTGCGCCCCTCGACCTGGCCCGTCCCGGCGACGGGCGCCGGGGGCCCCGCGGCCGTGAGCACGCTGTGGCGGTAGTTGAGCAGCGCCGTGAACAGCGGGGCCGGGGCTTCCACCCCGCTGCACCGCTGCGCCAGGGCCAGCGAGGCGTGCTCGTGGCGCAGCAGCTTCGCGAGCAGCGCGTGCGTCTGGCGCACGCCCGCCTGGGCCCCCACGCCCCCCAGGCGAACGCGGACGGGGAGCGTGTTGATGAAGGGGCCGATCACCCGCTCGGCGCCCTCGCCGCCCTGCATGCGGCCAAACAGCACGGTGCCGAACACCACGTCGTCGCGCCCCGACGCCCGCGCCACCACCTGGGCCCAGGCCACGTGGCACATCGACGCCGCGCTCACCCCCAGGGCCCGGGCGCGCTCCCGCAGCCGTGCCGCGAGCGCGGCGTCCACGAACGCGCGCGCCTGCTCGATGCCGGGCTCGTCGCCCCGCGCGTCCAGCAGGCCGAACGGCGCCGTGGGCTCGTCCACGTCGCCCAGCATGTCCGTGAAGAACGCCCGGTGCTCCTCCGGGCTCACGCCCAGCCGGGCCTGCGCCACGAAGCTGCGGAACGGAAGGGGCGCGGGAAGCGCATGGGCCCGCCCCTGCGCGTGCGCCCGGACCTCCTCGCGCAGCACGTCCGTGGCCGTGTGGTCCAGCGTGAGGTGGTGAAACAGCAGCAGCAGGTGCCAGCGTCCGTCCGCGCCGGCGGCCACGTGGGCCCGCATGAGCGGCGCCCGGCGGATGTCGATGCGGTGGTGGCGCGGGTCGAAGCGCGCGTACAGCTGCTTCCCCACGTCCCCGTCCGCCGGGTCCAGCGCCACCTCCCGCACGGGGAGCGGCGCGTGGCGCCAGACGACCTGCACGGGCTCCGGGAGGCCCTCCCACAGGATGGCCGTGCGCAGGACGTCGTGCCGCGCCAGCACCGCGCCGAGCGCCTCCAGGTACGCGTCCAGCCGGGCCCGCGACCGGAACGCGGTCAGGCTGCCCAGCAGGTAGGGATCTCCCCCCGTCGTCGCCAGGTGATGAAAGAGAAAGCCTTCCTGCAGCGGCGCCAGCGGATAGATGTCCTGCACGTTGGCCGCGCCGCCCGGCACGGTCGAGACGACGGTGTCGATCTCCGCCTGGGTCAGCGCCACGAGGGGCAGCATCTCCGGCGTGATGACGGGGCTGGCGTCCGGGATGCGGTTCTCCGGCACCTGCACCCCGGCGTGCTCGCCCCCGACGGCGGCGGCCAGCGCCGCCAGCGTGGGCGCCGTGAACAGGGTGCGCACGTCGGCGTGCAGCCCCTGCCCCCGCATCCGCGCGATGAGCGTGACGGCGAGCAGCGAGTGCCCGCCCAGCTCGAAGAAGCCGTCGTGCCGCCCCACCCGGGCCACGCCCAGCACCTCGGCCCAGGTCTGCGCCAGCGCCGTTTCCACGGGGCCCACGGGCGCCTCGTACGCGCGCGCCGCGAAGGCGTCGCCCTCCGGCGCGGGGAGCGCCCGGCGGTCCACCTTGCCGTTGGCCGTCAGCGGCAGCGCGTCCAGCCGCACGTACGCCGCGGGCACCATGTACGCCGGCAGCGTCTCGCCCAGGTGCGCGCGCAGCGTTTCGGCGTCCTCCGTCCCGCCCACCCAGTACGCCACCAGGCGCGTGTCGCCCGGCGTGTCCTCGCGGGCCAGCACGATCACCTGGCGCACGCCCGGGCGCTCCGCCAGCCGCGCCTCGATCTCGCCCAGCTCGATGCGAAAGCCGCGCACCTTGACCTGGTGGTCCGTGCGGCCCAGGTACTCCAGCGCGCCGTCCGGCCGCCACCGCCCCAGGTCGCCCGTGCGGTACAGCCGCTCGCCCGGCACGCCCCCGAAGGGATCGGGGACGAACCGCTGGGCGGTGAGCTCCGGGCGGCCCAGGTAGCCGCGCGCCAGCCCCGCGCCCCCGATGTACAGCTCGCCCGCCACGCCCACGGGGACCGGCTCGCCCGCCGGGTCCAGCAGGTAGGCCCGCAGGTCCGGGATGCGCGCGCCGATGGG
>NZ_DASURI010000788.1:0-7603 GCF_036280135.1 Longimicrobium sp. | reverse complement strand
GATGACCAGGTGCCCCAGGTACTTGTGGTTCACCAGCGACTGGACGGTGACGGCCAGGATGATCATCAGCACGAACATGGGCAGCGCCTGGCCAAAGAGCTCCGCCAGGTACAGGCCGATCTCGAAATGGAAGTAGCCGCGCGCCGCCTGGATGAGCATGCCCGTGAGCATGGCGACGGTCAGCAGCACGGCCATCATCCCGCTCAGGGCCAGCGTCTTGGAGGCGAACGGGATCCAGCTGGGCACGGGCATGGAGTCGTGGATCTGCGCGATGCCCGCGTCGCGCTCCTCCCACACCAGCTCGCCCGCGTAGATGGTGACGATGACGATGCCGAACAGGATCCAGAACCCCGAGTGCAGCTCCAGCACCTGGTAGGTCACGGGGTACGTGCGCGTGCCGTAGATGCTGCCGATCTCGCTGCCGCTGATGAGCACGAACACCATGCACACGGCCGCCAGGATCCAGAACCACACGCCGCGAAGGATGCGCCGCGTGCCATCGCGCGTCATCTCCAGCAGCTGCGTCCACCGTGCCCCCGCGCCGAACGCCCGACGCGGGTCCGGCAGGCGCAGCCGCGCGGCCAGCGACGGCGCGGCCGCGGCGGCCGGCGAGCGCGGCGCGTCGTCCTCGCGCAGGAACTGCGCGAACCGGAACCGCGCGATGCCGTAGGCCAGCACGCCGAACCCCACGGCCAGCCACAGCGCGCGGTTGACGAGCAGCGGCGTCGTCAGGGGAAAGGCGGAGAGGTTCTGCTCCGCCACGGTCCAGTAACGCGTGGCGTGGTTCGTCGGCGCCGAGCCGAACGGGTCCGACAGCCAGGTGAACCAGTCCGCCTCGATGGCCGTGGTAAACAGGCGTGACAGGCCGTATCCCAGCAGCAGCACCAGCCCGCCCACCTGGTTGGCCAGCGCGCGGCGCGTAAGGGCCGCCAGCACCAGGAACAGCGCCGCCGTCATCAGCACGTTGGGGACGACGAGCAGGGCGAACGGCACGGCGTAGCTCGTGAAGCGGAACGCGCCGATGCGGTCCGGGTCCACGGCCGGCAGCAGCGTCCCCGCGAACAATCCCAGCGGGACGGCCAGCAGCACCAGCAGGTTCGTCAGCACCGCCGCCACGTAGCGCCCGCCCACGTACGCCGCCTTGGACACCGGCGTGGTGAAGAAGAGCGGGTGGATGCGCATCTCGAAGTCGCGGTGCACGGCCCGCCCCGCCAGCCCCGACGTGATGGGCACGGCAAAGAGCGAGATCAGCAGCATGACCTGTCCAATGCGCATGGGCGAGTTGGCCAGCAGCACGCGCGAGCCCATGTCCATCTCCTCCCACGCGCCGGCCATGGCGGCCATGGTGCCCAGCGCGAAGGCGAAGAAGATGGCGAAGTACACCCAGGTGCTGATGCGCCGCACCTCCTCGCGCAGGTCGAACCGGGCGACGGCCCAGAGCGCGCTCACCGCTCCTCCGGGGCCCGGAACGCGGACCAGTCGTCGTCGACGTCGTTCGTGCGCGAAAGCGGCGGCGGCTCGGGCGACGGGACCGGCGGTGGCTCGATGGACGAGACCGGCGGCTCGACGGGCGATGGAATCCGTTGATCCTCCGCGGACGGCATCGGCGGGGCCTCGGCACGGCCGATCGCGAGCGGCTCGGCCGACGCGATCGGGGCGGATTCGACGTCCCGGATCGAAAGAACCTCGGCGCCGGGCATCGGGAGCTCGGTGCCGGGGATGGGCGGCGGCTCGGGGGAGGGAGACGCCTGCCGCCCGATGGGGATTCCGCCCATCACCGTGAAGTACACGTCCTTGAGGTCCGGCTCCACGGGCTGGAACGACGGCTCCGGCGGCGTGTCGCCGTGCACGTGCACCACCGTGCGCCCCGCCAGCAGCGTGGTGGTGATGACGGGGTGATGCGGATGCGTGGCCTCGAACGCCTCCAGCTCGTCGCGGGGCACCTCGCGCCGCCACACCTGGCCGCGGATGGCGCGCACGGCCTGCTGCGGCTCCGCCTCGAGCAGGATGCGGCCGCGCTGGATGATGGCCATCCGCGAGCACAGGTCGCTCACGTCCTCCACGATGTGCGTGGACAGGATGACGACGGCGTTCTCGCCCAGGGCGCTCAGCAGGTTGAGGAAGCGGACGCGCTCGGCGGGGTCCAGCCCGGCCGTGGGCTCGTCCACGATGATGAGCCGCGGGTTGCCGATGAGCGCCACGGCGATCCCGAACCGCTGCCGCATCCCCCCGCTGAACGAGCCCAGCCGCCGGGAGCGCGCCTCGTACAGGTTGGTCTGCTCCAGCAGCGAGCGCACGACGTCGCGCCGCTCCCGCGCGTCCACGACGCCCTTGAGGATGGCGAAGTGCGCCAGCAGCTCTTCCGCCGTGGCCTTGGGGTACAGGCCGAACTCCTGCGGCAGGTAGCCCAGCGTGCGGCGCACGGCCTCCTTGTCGCGCAGCACGTCGATGTCGCCCAGGTGGGCGGCGCCGCTGTCGGCCTCCTGCAGCGTGGCGAGGATGCGCATGAGCGTGCTCTTGCCCGCCCCGTTGGGCCCCAGCAGCCCGAACATCCCCGGTGCGATGGTGAGCGACACGTCGCGCAGGGCGTGCACGCCGTTGGGATACGTCTTGGAAAGGCGCTCGATCTTCAGTTCCACGGAACGTGACTGCGGCGGGTGGATTGGGGCGGATGCGTGGATGATACGGAATTCCCCGCGCGGATGCGAACGTGGGACTGCAGGGAATAGGGAACAGGGAATAGGGAATAGGGAATAGCGGGCGCGTGCCGCCGGGTTCTTCTCGTAGGCCGTCATCCTCGACACGCGTCGTCCTCGGGAGGCGATGCGCAACGGCGCGTAGACGTCGTCCTAAGACGTCCGCTACGCAGAAGAGCGTCCTCCTGAGGAGCCGCCGCGCGATCCCGACCTGGGCGCCGATCGATGGCGGCGACGAAGGATCTTGTGTCCAAACCACGGATCCGCCCCCGCGCACCGGAGCCGATCCATCTGGACATATTCGCGGGATCGGCGCTACCCGGTCAGGGCGTAACGGGCGAGGGTGGAGCCGGGACGGGAGGTGCGGGCGGAGGGCCGAGCTGGACGGGCGTGCGGACCTGCCTTTCGACGGCGATGCCGGCAAACACCGTGCGGACGGGACCGTTCTCGGTCCGCGCCGGGCTCAACGGATTCGTCGATCCGAACGCGCCGGAGACGTACAGGTGCGTTGCCCCGCCGCGATGCGTGAAGCGATAGGCGACGGTGGGGGCCCAGTAGCGCGGCTTCACCAGATCGCCACTCCCCTCGGACAGTGACAGGTCGGTGCGCTGCGCCAGCCAGGCGAACCCCTGCGTGGTGTACCAGCCGGAGCCGTCCTCGCCCATCCGCCCCAGCTGAACGTACGGCATCACGTGCATGGGCGAGAGCAGCACGCCGCCTCCGGCCGCCCAGTCCGGCGCGGTGGGCGCCTGCAGGTACACGTCCGCCTCCGACGCAAAGAGCGACGCGCTGAAGGTGCCGCCCACGCTGTACCCCATCCGCCCACCCTCCGCCGGGCGCCCCACCCGCGCCCCGAACCCGATCTGCGGAACCAGGTCCACCGCGCAGGTCGTGTCGCACAGCTCCTGCGGCAGGCCGGCCGTGGCCGTCACCTGCAGCCCGCGCTCCGCCCGTGGCCCGTGCGTGACGATGGGCGCGCACGCCGCAGCCGCGCACAGGCCGACGAGCGCAACGAATGGACGGAGGGTCATCTGGGATGGAGATGGAGAAGAAGTGGAAGGCGTGGAGACGAGGCGGTAAACATACGGCTCCGCCCTCCACGCGTCACCCCCTCCGGATGGACGGCAGGATCAGCCGCCCGATGCCTCAGCCGAGGCGAGACCTACTTCCGCACTAACGCACTCACGCACTTCCCCTCACTTCCGCCGCGCGCGCACCGCCGCCAGCCGCCACCGCATCCGCCCCTGCCACCCGCAGCGCGTGCACAAACGGGCGTCGGCGCCGCCGCAGGCCGCGAGCACGCGGTCCATCCGCGACAGGCGCACGGGCGCGCACGTGACCCCGCGGCAGGTGGGGCACTCGGGCGCGTACGGCAGCCCCGCCAGCTGAAGCGCCACGTACAGCGATCCCGCCAGCAGCCCCGCGATTCCCGTCCACGTCAGCAGCAACAGCATCGGCCAAGCCCCTGTCCCGCAATCCAATGCCGCCACCGCGCGGACGGCCTCGTCCACGCGCCCGGTGCAACCCTCGTTCCGCCCGGCGCACGCACGGAGCTTGCGAGAGGAGTCCCGCGAACCGGAAGCCGAAAGGAGGAGGGGACGTATGCGAGGCGACGGCTACGACCGCGGGTGGGGACGCCCGCGCGGCTACGGCGGGGACTTCGGTGGGCGGGGCAGGTCTTTCTGGGGGCATGAGCACCGGAGAGGAAACCGCTACGACGCGGGGATGCGCGGCGGCTACGACCGTGGGTGGACGGAGGAGATGGCGTACGGCGCCGAGCCGGGGATGATGGGCGGCCCCGGCATGTTCACCCCGTTCGGCTGGGATCCCATGATGCGCTGGACGGGGTGGGATCCCATCATGGGCTTCGTGCCCTACCAGGACACGCCCCGCGCGTGGTCGTACGGGCTGGCGGAGGATGCGCGGCGCTACGACCACGACTTCTACCGCGGCAACGTGGCGCACCGCTACGGCGGCGACTACGGCCGCGGCTACGACGCCGGCCACCGTCCGCGGTACGGCGGGGACTACGGCGCACAACAGCGCATGCCGCCGCGGCAAAGCCCGCTGTACGGCCGGGGCGGCGACCGCGCCGTGCGCGAGTGGGCGCGCGGGCGGGGCTACGACGTGGAGCACACCATCCAGCCGCGCCTGGGGCCGCGGCGCTGATCAAACCAACAGGGGAGGAACGATGACGCGACGGAACATCGACCCGAGCTTTGACCCCGAGGAGATCGAGAACGACGATCCGCTCGGCGAGCAGATGTTCGCCGAGGGCGGGTTCGAGGACGCGCCCGGCGGCGGTCCGGCCTTCTCGGCGCCGGGCCTGGAAGAGACGGACAAGCGCCCTGGCGGGCATGGACAAAAGGTTGCCGGCGTGCCCGAGGACCGGCAGCGCATCCTGAACTCGCCCAGCGAGCAGCATCCCGACAGCGGGCGCGCGGTGATCCGCGAACGCGGCGGCGAGAGCAAGGGCGATCCCGCCGTGGGCGGCACCCGGCCCGACTGAACCGCGCGTAACTGCGGGTTGGAGGGGACAGCCGGCAACGACATCCGTCGTCGCCGGCTGTTTCTCGTCCGCCGCTGCCCTGCCCTCTGGTACGCGCGCATCCCGCTATTCCCTATTCCCTATTCCCTGCAGTTGCCGGCTGTCCCTTCTCCCCTGTAACCTGTCCCCCGCCGTCCACGCCGCGCACTTGATTCCGCCACCCGCACCGCGCAGAGCCGTGCCCGAAAAGCTGCCCTTCGACATCGCCGAGGTCGTCCGCCGCATCCGCGTGGCCGTGAAGCCGTTCCCCAAGGCCGCCATGTTCGACCTGGCGGACCGCGGATACACGACGGCCTTCCAGCAGCTGGTGGCGTGCATCATCTCCATCCGCACCCTGGACGAGGTGATGCTGCCCGTCGCCATCCGCCTGTTCGAACGCGCGCCCACGCCGGCGGAGATGGCGCGGCTGAGCGTGGACGAGATCGACGCGCTCATCCACGACTGCGCGTTCCACTACGGCAAGGCGGGGCAGATCCGCGAGATCGCCGAACGGCTGGTGGCCGAGCACGGCGGCGAGCTGGCCTGCGACGAGGCGCTGATGCTCTCGTTTCGCGGCGTGGGCCCCAAGTGCACCAACCTGGTGATGGGCGTGGCGTGCGGCGAGCCGCGCATCGGCGTGGACATCCACGTGCACCGCGTCACAAACCGCTGGGGCTACGTGGCCGCGCCCACGCCGGAAGCCACGATGGCGCAGCTGCAGCAGACGCTTCCCAAGCGCTACTGGATCGAGATCAACCGCCTGCTGGTGCCCTTTGGCAAGCACGTCTGCACGGGCCGGTTGCCCAGGTGCAGCACCTGCCCCGTGCTGGCGTACTGCCGCCAGGTGGGCGTGGAGAAGCACCGCTGAGCGGTTCAGAGCCAGATGGGTCGGCGGCGCCAGTCCGGGGGGAAGCCCATCGCCGCGACCGGGACACCGGGATACCGGCCGAACAGGGCAATTAGCCGCGCTTTCCAATCCGAACCGGGTGCAACTGCGTCCAGCAGCGCGACGATCACGACTGCACGGGCATAGAAACGGTCGGTGCGCGCCATCTCGCCCCGGAACCGCTTCGCCGCCTTGGGCTGGTCCACGAGCATGGGGAAGTTCCAGAGACGGTTGTGATGGGCGCACATATTCCGCAGCATGTTCAACGAGCGGAACCACGACACGAGCACCGTCTCATCCAACCCGAACCGCGAAGCGATCGCCTTGCGGTGGTGAAGCTTGAGCCCGGAATACAGGCGTGAGAGCGAACCGAACGTGATCGCTTCCAGCAGCGCCCAGATCGGGGCCAGCTCCGGCGAGCCGTAGGTGGTCCGATAGTGCTGAATGCCGAGGTGCTTGGCGCGCGACGCGGTCTGAAAGAACTCGACAAAGCTGTCGAGCCGCTCGAAGTGCTGGGGATCGAGAAAGAAGTGCGGCGTGTGGGGCACCGCGACGGCGCTGACGATGCTCGCCCGGAGCGCGACCTCGATCCGCTCGATCGCGTCCAGGCACAGCAGACGGAGCTCCCGGTCGAAGTTGTAGACGTCCAGGACCTGCTGGAATGTCGTGCCGGGCAGAAAGCGCTTGTGCGGCGCCTGCTGAAGCGGCCGCATGTAGATCAACAGGCGATAGTACCCTACCCGCTCGAGCGCCTGCAGCGCCGCCGCGGGGTCGGCGACGAGCAGCCCCCGGCGCTGGAGGTGCGCCAGGAGCGCGGGGGGAGGCAGGGCCGGCTTTCTGTACGGCGTGGATAGGCGAGCAGCCACGGCATCGTACCCGGACAGGGACAAAAAATAAGCCCCCTGGTGCGCGTTTGTGAGATGACTCACATAGAGGCGTGGGGGCTATGATTGCCCCGAACGTAAACAGAGTTGATCGGCCCGTCAAGGCCCTTGATGCGCGTCTACTCCGCGCGCTTACCTACGCCGCCCGGGCGCGGCGGCGGCGGGGCGGGGCGCACGAGGCGACAAGGGCGCGCAGGGCGTGAACGAGGCCGCCCACCTCCCGGATCACCCGCTCGTCGCCCTCGCGCAGCATGGCCGCCAGGATGTGCTTGCACACCCGCTCGCGCCACAGGTGGTCGCCGCAGTCGCAGCGCGGTACCAGCGGCGCGTACAGGTCCACCCAGTGCGGTTCGTCGCCGCCCGTCACCCGGTACCGGCCGCGCCCCGCGGGCTCCACCGTGAGCCCCAGGCAGCGCTCCAGCCGCCCCGCCTCGATTCCGCCCGCAGCCTGCATGTCGATGTTCGCCATGGTCACACCTGTCCGTTCCGAAGTGTCCGTTTACCGCCACCGGTAGTACACCGCGGACCGGCCTTGGTTTCGGTTTTTATTCGGAAAACGCCATCGCACGACCCTTGTGTTTCAAGTGGACGAACGCGCGCGGAGGACGCG